>NZ_DIHV01000041.1:26317-59659 GCF_002420325.1 Marinobacter sp. UBA5687 | reverse complement strand
CGTTTCTGCCGCGCAGACTCCTAGATGCCAGACTAGTAGAGCTGCAAGCGGAAAAGGCCGGGCTAGCCAGCGACCTGATTCCTCTGCTTGGGCGTCGTCCGACGGGGGCCAGTTTGCAACTGATGGCGCCATCTGAAACGCTTCTGTTCGCCGATGGACAGTTGGAACCAGATCATCCGCTGATTCGTGCAGCCGAGGCGAGGGAAGCCGAGGCGCGCGCGGCTGGATGTTGCCGAAGTCGATCGTCGACCTACGTTCACAGCTAATGCCGGCTATAACAGCCTGTGGGCTGACGAGAGAAAACGTTGGGTCGTCGGCATTGGCGTTCGGATCCCATTTAGTGGGCAGCGCCAGCACAGCGCCGTTCGAAAGGCGACTGCCGAAGCATCACAAAAACGATGGCTGGCCACTCAGGCCCAGCGGGAATGGCGGGCCTCGATAGCTAAACTGAGGGCAAGCGTTGAGGCCGGCCATGGTCGACTGAACATCCTCAACGAGCGACACTTGCCAAACCAGCGCGCGCACTGGGAAGCCAGTCTGAACGAGCTGGCCAGTGGCACTGGCAGACTGGAGGACGCGATAAATAGCGCAAGACAGCTTACTGGGGCCAAACTCCGTCGAGCTGGGGTGATCCGTGATCTATATGGTGCCTCGGCCGGGTACGAAGCCCTGATACCGGTGCGTACTATCAATGCGTTAAATTAAAGAGGTAATTCAATGGTCAAGTCTTCGGGCATTTTGGATAGCACCAGAAAGTTCCCTTCAAAATGCCCGAAGACTCGACCAAACCACTTGGACCAAAACTCATGAACCTTCCTGAAGGTTCGCTTTGCGACCAGAAGCACCTAAACAAAAGCGAACGTTCGCGCACCTCGGTTCGATAAATCTGCCTATCTTTTCGTAGTGTCCGCAGTGACGGGGTAGAGCCTCAAGAGGTCGATTGGTTCAGAAGCTAATCCCTTTGGCTTTTTGTTCCAATGTCTCCCTCATGTAGAGATGCAATGAGCGGGCACGCGATGCTGTCCGGCCGTGCGTGGCATTGACTGACCATGTCGCTCAGAGCCTTCTCAATTTTGACCAGCCTTTCGATCTTTTCACGCACATCCTTCAGCTTGTGCTCGGCGAGCGCACTGGCTTCCTGACAGTGAGTGCCATCTTCCAACCTTAAAAGGTCGCCGACCTCGTCGAGACTGAAACCCAGCTGCTGCGCCGTTTTAACAAATGTCAGCCGATCAATATCGGCGGAACCGTAGCGTCGAATACCACCTAGAGGTCGTTTGGGTTCCGACAACAGACCTCGCCGCTGGTAATAGCGGATCGTCTCGACATTTACATTGGCCGCCTTGGCCAAGCCGCCAATAGTCAGTGAACTGGCTTTAACCGACATACTGCTTGACTCCGTACTTGACTACGGAAGTAACCTTATCGCATCGAGTCCATGGGCAACAGGTGTCAGCGTCATGTCGAAATTCAAATCTAAATCCGGAGGTGCTTCTCTCGCTGTCGGGGGCATGGCTGGACTTCTCGCCTCGGCGTGCTGTCTCGGGCCATTGGTACTTATCACTCTGGGCGTTTCCGGTGCCTGGATCGGCAACCTGACAGCTTTGGAGCCCTATCGACCGCTGTTCATTGGCGCGGCCACCGTCGCCATGTTCTTTGCCTGGCGACGAATCTATCGCCCTGTAGAGCAATGCTCACCCGGTGAAACGTGTGCGATCCCTCAAGTCCGAAAGACCTATAAGGTGATCTTTTGGGTAGTTACGGCTCTGGTACTGGTCGCATTAGTGTTCCCTTACATTTTGCCTCTATTCTACTAAACGGAGATTTTTCTCATGCGTAAACAGTTTGTACTTGCCATGTTCCTCACTTTGCTCAGCATGTCCTCCTGGGCTGCGTCTCAAACAGTAACTCTCTCGGTGCCTGACATGACCTGTGCCGCGTGTCCGATCACCGTCAAGTTGGCCTTAAGTAAGGTGGAAGGGGTGTCGCAAGTTTCCGTGAGCTACCCTGATCGAGAAGCCGTCGTCACCTTTAACGATGCGCTCACTTCCATAGAGGCGCTCACCGAGGCCACGAGCGACGCTGGTTACCCCTCCACTCCCACGGCCTCAGAGGCGACTCCGGAGGGGCAATAAAGAATCCGAAGAACCTGCTCAGGGTCGGCATAGTAGGGACTATTCTGGTTGCACTATGCTGCTTCACACCGATTCTGGTCATTTTGATGGCCACCGTGGGACTGGCCGCCCTGACGGGCTATCTCGACTATGTGCTTCTTCCGGCACTGGCGGTATTCATCGGCCTGACGGTTTATGCGTTCTGGCGGAAAAAGCACTATGACGCCAGCTACGAGAGCAACTTCAAAGCTCCAAGGAGTTTCCCGAGTGAAAAATGACAACAAACTGCATATTGCGGTAATCGGCAGTGGTGGTGCCGCCATGGCGGCTGCCCTGAAGGCAACAGAGCGCGGTGCCCGCGTCACCCTGATTGAACGTGGGACTGTCGGCGGCACCTGCGTAAATGTTGGCTGCGTGCCCTCGAAGATTATGATTCGTGCAGCACATATCGCGCACCTGCGAAAAGAAAGCCCGTTTGACGCGGGCATCAGTGCTGAGGCTCCTCAGGTAGACCGAGCAAAACTGCTTCAGCAACAGCAGGCACGAGTGGAGGAGCTGCGTGACACCAAGTACGAAAAGATACTTCGAGAACACAAGGACATCACAGTCCTGAACGGTGAGGCCCGGTTTGTCGATACCAATAGCCTGGTAGTCACGCTGGCTGAGGGTGGTGAAAAACCGGTTCATTTTGATCGCGCCTTTATTGGAACCGGAGCCAGACCGGCAGAGCCGCCAATAACGGGGCTGGCAGACACTCCTTACCTGACATCAACCAGTGCCTTGGCGCTGGATACCGTTCCCAAACGGCTGATCGTGATTGGTGCCGGTTTCGTTTCCTTGGAATTGGCTCAGGCATTCGACAGACTCGGCAGCAAGGTTACCGTTTTAGCCCGGAGCCGTGTGTTGTCCAGCGAAGATCCTACGATCGGAGAGGCCATAGAGGCGGCTTTTAAACGGGAAGGGATTGAGGTGCTTCGCCAGACCACGCCCAGCAACGTGGACTATAGCGACAACGAGTTTATCGTCGAGACGCCTGCCGGCACCTTGCGAGCCGACCAACTACTGGTGGCGACCGGTCGAACGCCCAATACCGAGGCCCTGAACCTGGCGAGCATTGGCGTGGAAACTTCACGCGGCGCAATTCAGGTGGATGAGCATCTGCAAACCACGGTCACCGGAATATACGCTGCTGGTGACTGCACCAATCAACCGCAGTTTGTCTATGTCGCAGCTGCCGCAGGCAGCCGAGCCGCCGTCAACATGACGGGAGGCGAGGCCAAACTCGACCTCAGTGCCATGCCCGGGGTCATGTTCACCGATCCTCAAGTCGCCACCGTTGGCCTCACTGAAGCCGAAGCAGTTGCTCGGGGTTATAGCGTGGACACCAGGCTGCTCGACTTGGAAAACGTGCCGCGTGCGCTAGTAAACTTTGACACCCATGGATTTATTAAAATGGTAGCAGAGCGCAGCACAGGCCGTTTGCTCGGGGTGCAGGTTGTCGCAGCGGAAGGCGGTGAAATTATCCAAACGGCAGTGATGGCGTTACGAGCAGGTTTGACCGTTCAGGAAATCGGCGATGACTTGTTCCCTTATCTGACCATGGTTGAAGGACTCAAACTCTGTGCGCAAACGTTCACCAAGGATGTAAAGCAGTTGTCCTGCTGTGCCGGTTAATCGCTCCGGCTCTGGTCAACGCGAGCACTGTCCAAAATTTGAACGTTCGCTTTGCGACCGTAGCGTTTACTACGCCTTGAAAGCGCCGAGTTATGGTTTCAATAACCGCCTCCACAACCAGCGAAACAATGATCAAACAGCAAAGAGTTTTCCCACAGAATCTGTGGATAACTGTGTTGGCAACCCAAGGATAGCCGCTGTGAATGGCTCAACCACAAGGCCTGGCGATGAGCGGAGGTAAAATAATCAACTCGCCCTTTGCTTCAAGGTTACCGCGCTGTGTGCAACCTGTAATCGCAGCCTTTACGAAATATCCGTAGCCTGTCTCATCACATCCACAGGTCACGGTGAAAACGCATGCTCGACAGGTTGAGAAGTATTCCAGTACGCGGTTTGTTCGCCAGGCTGTTCTCCTGGTTGTTTTTCGGATTGGCCTTCGCTCTTGTGGCAGCAACCATCGTCGATGTTTTTGAGCTCCTGAACTCCGATGAGCCCTTGATGCAGGCCATGATTAATGGCGTTAACGGCAGCATAATCGCACTGGCCGTTTACGAACTGGCGATGGTGATCCGCTCGGAATACAGCGGCCGTTCAGAAACTCACGATATAGTGACTATGATGCGCCGCACCCTGCCCCGCTTCATCAGTACCGTTTGCGTGGCCATGTCGCTTGAAGGCCTGATCATGATCATCAAATACAGCCAGCTTGATTTGGCGGGGCATCTCGTTTATCCGGTTGCGATTATTGCGAGTACAGCATTGTTGTTGGCCGCACTAGGTGTGTTTTTAAAAATGGCCCCAAAAGAGATCGGTGCGAACGGGTGCGATGAGTCCTGCACGACAAAGTGAGCCCATAGCAACAGAGTCAGGTCCGTTGCTCGGGAACGCTGGTTGCGCTGACGCTCTGACGCTTGCCGGGACGAAACAACACATAGTTTCCCAATATGGCCAGCAGGGCGCCCAGCATAGCCGGCGTCGTCCACTCGAATCCCTCCAGCCAGGTGGAGACCGAAAGAGCGACAACCGGGAACAATACCGCGGCGTAGCCTGCATTGTCGGCGCCCAGCACCTGGATGACCGTAATGTAGCAGTAGAACGCCACAATAGAGCCGGGAACGGCAAGGAACACGGTCGCTCCCCAGAATACTGAGGTGGCAGGCAGCATCCACTCTACCCCCTGGATCAGGCACCACAATCCGAGAATAAGTGCTCCATAAACCATTGCCCAGGCATTGGCCGTAAACAACGGAACCCCTGCGGCCCTCACCTTCACGCTCACCAGGTTACCCATGGAAAACCAGAAGGTTCCAGCGACCGCAAACAGTATGCTCGCGCCAGTGGCATTGCCAAGTTGCAGGTCATGCCAGAACAGCAGCGCGACACCGGTCACACCAAGGGCCACGGCGGGGTAGAGCCTCGCTGTCGGTCTGGTTCGCAACCAGAGCCAACCGTTGAACGCGTTGAACAGTGCCGCCAGAGAAAACACGACCGCCAACAACCCACTGGTCATCGATTCGGCGGCCCGATAGATCAGGAGAAAATTCACGCTATATAGCGTCAGCCCTTGCAAAAAAAGCCAGCCATGCTGGCCAGGCGTCAACCTGCTCAGCCGCCGGGTAACGGCAAGAACCGCAAGTGCAACCACAGAAGCCATCACAAAGCGATAGAACACTGCCAAATCCACAGACGCAGATTCGACCTGCAGTCGAATCGCCGTCCAGGTCAGACCCCATATCAATACAGTCAGTCCATAATGGGCACTAATGGGCATGATTCAGAGGCTCCCAGTTAAATGGCAAGTTCGGGCGTCAGGTGGTCAGATTATGGAAACGAACGCGCGATAGCTTGTCAGATCCTGCGGAACCGTGGATGATTCTTGCGGAGGCCTTGCATTATGGACAACCCAACGACAACAAACCCGTCACCGCTGCAAGACAGACGGGGGCAGCTGGACATTGCCGACAGCCTTCGCACGGCGGGCGTTGCGCCGCAGAGAATGATGGACCTGGAGCATGGAAAAACCCTCGCCCAGTGGCAGAACCGTCAGGGGGAGGTTCGCTACGAGCGCCCTCGCCATCACGCCCTGAGCATCTACATTGACAAGGGCCAGCAAGCCCAGCGGATGGTCAACGGAAAGGCGGTAAGCCGCGGCTTTCCCGGCGCCGTGTGCCTGTTTCCTGCGGGCAGCCGCTCCATCTGGCAAATCGGCGGGCAATTCGAGTTTTTCCATTTCTATTTCAATGATGTCGATGTCGCTCGATGTGCCAGTCAAACCTGGGATTCCGACCCGGATAAGATTCAACTGAACGAGCGCTACCACCGTGAGGATCCGATCCTGGCCCAGGCAGGTAAACTCCTGGTGCTTAGCGACTGGCAGGCACCCGGCCAGGCAATGGCGATGGATCACCTGGCACAGTGGCTCCTGCTACAGGTGGTCAGCCGACACGCCAGCGTCACCAAAGCACCTCCCGCAGTTACCGGGCAACTGTCCCATCAGTACCGGCGACTGTTACAGGAGCAGATTCATGCGGAACTGGACCGGCCTCTCACACTGTCGGAAATGGCCGGCTGGGTGAATCTCAGCCCCTACCATTTCGCAAGACTGTTCCGGGCCACGTTTGGCTGCGCCCCCTACCAATATGTACAGGAACAACGGCTCATCCGGGCACGCGATCATCTGCGCCAATCAACCACCAAAATCACTGCCATCGCTCTCGCCTGCGGCTTCAACGACGCCAGCCAGTTCAGCCGGGCATTCAAAGCCCGGTTTGGTATGACACCATCCCAGTGCCGGAGCGAGGCCCACTCATCAAAGAGCCGGTGAACCTTCAACAACGGTTTGGCATTACCTGCCAGCGTTGATTTCGGCGAGATACCCCGCCCTCGATAACCGAGCCATCTGCCCCTCAATCCAGGCCACACGTTCCTGGACGTAAGGCGTGGGCGAAAGCACGCTCAACACGTTCGGGTTAGGAAGGACTGCAGCGAGATGTGCAGCCTGGAGTGGCGACAGCACGCCCGCCGGAATTCGATAGTAGGCGCGGCTGGCTGCCTGTACACCGTAGATGCCCGGTCCGAATTCTGCGATGTTCAGATAGACTTCAAGAATCCGCTGTTTAGGCCAGATCGCATCAATTGCCAGTGCCAGACCCGCCTCGATGGCTTTTCGGACAAAGCTTCGATCATTCCAGAGAAACAGATTCTTGGCCGTTTGCTGCGTGATAGTACTGGCACCTCGCAAGCCCTCTCCAGCCTGATATTCAGAGACCGCCTTATGAACAGCCTTGAAATCAACCCCGTGGTGCTCCGGGAATCGCTGGTCTTCACTGGCGATCACCGCCAGCGCCATCCATTCGGATACCTCAGATATTGGCACCCATTCGTGCTGCAAAGGCTCGCGGGCATCACCCATCTGATAACCCAGCATGAAGGCAGAAGTCGGTGGGTTCACGAACCTGAACAGCAGAATAATTGAAAACATCAGCACCAGTGCGGCTACAACTACCCAGAACATCAGCCGCAGTGACTTTCTAGCAAAAGAGGCCTTGGCCATAACCTGATTAATTACCTCGCCGGGATAAACTGTCCATAGCCCATTTCACGACCGAATGACGGCGAGAATTGCTCGTCGTCGACGGCCAGCCGTCCGTTGATCAGAACCGTTTTTACAATGCCGGGATTGCGATTGACCAAACGTTGCAGATCAAAGTTTTCCATCTCGCCCCAGTGCACCTGCTCGAGGTCCTGATTGAACCCCGCCGGATCAATAATCACAACATCGGCGCGGTCCCCTTCACGAATCTTGCCCGCATCCACACCGAACCAGTCGGCCTGGTCTCCCGTCAACCGATGTACGGCCTGCTCCATGGTCATGATGGGGTCTCCGTCATTGATAGACTCATGAACGAGCTTGAGCATGCGCAGAGGCAGGTTGTAGAACGCCATATTCCGAATATGGGCACCGGCATCACTGAAGGTAATCAGCGACCGGGGGTCTTTCACCAGGCGCTTGAGTACCCGTTTTCGATGGTTCCCGACGGTGGTGTACCAACGAATATTCCTGCCGAACTCCACCACCAGATCCAGGAACAGATCGACGACATGCACACCACGGGCCATGGCCACCTCTTCGAAATTCTTGCCGATCAGGGCTGCATCCGGGCAGTCGATAATCATGGCATCACCGAAATCCCTTTGCCACACCCGGGGGCTGAGCTTCTCACCATAGAACTTCCGGAATTGTCGACGGTACGACTCGTCTTTCAGGAGATCATTGCGTTCCACCGCATCTTTCAGGTCCAGCGCCATCTCACCGGCGCCAAACTCCTCGAAGAACACGACATCAATGCCATCGGCATACACGGTGAAGGGCGTCGGCAATACCTGCCAACGGAAGTCGCCCCGAAGCGCATTTGTCACCCGCGAGGTCAGTTTGGTCAGATTGGTCAGGTAAGCGCTGCCTTTGAGATCCATCTGACTGATCAGTGTTGTCTTGAGCGGTTGGCGCAACCACCCCAGACATTCACGCACGTACTGTAGGATCTGTAATGGCGTGGCCGCATTGGGCGCCCCCTGGTGCACGCGGTTGTAGGCCCGCACCAGTTTATTCAGGCGCGCAATCTCGCTCCAGCGCGCGTAGGTGCTGGGCAGGCTTTTGGACCACTCACGGTCGCCATCCACCTTGTCCCACTTCAGACACATGGTCGAAAGTCCCAGGAAGCCCTCATCCAATGCTTCCTTCAACAAGCGTTCCATGGTTTTCAACTCTTCCTCGGTAGGCTGTGTTGAGAGATCCGTTGCCCGACTGAGCCCCATCACCCCCACCCGCAAATCACTGTGCCCGAGAAAGCTGATAATGTTTGGGCCCAGAGGAACCTGACGAAGATGCTCCACCCATTGACGCGGCGTCGACCAGGTCTTGTGAGCTTTCAGAATTGGCAACACCCGCTCCCTGGGTACAGTCTCGACCCGCGTAAAGATATCCGAGGCATCCTCGTAGTCGCTGCACACCATGCTCAAGGAGCAGCTCCCCACCAGCACGGTTGTCACGCCGTGGCGCACAGATTCCGAGAGGCTTGGGCTTACCAGCAGCTCGGCATCGTAATGCGTGTGGGTATCGAGAAAACCTGGCATCACCCAAAGCCCGGAGGCATCGATCACGCGCTCGGCATCGTCATCAGCAATCGGATCGGCCGTCACACGGACAACCCGGCCATCCTTGATAGCAAGGTTGCGGGTAAACGAGAGTGCCCCGGTGCCGTCGAAATAGCGGCCGCCCTTGATGATGAAGTCATATCTGGCCATGGCAAAACGCCCCTCAGGATCTTGTTGTTGTGGGATGGCTATGAATCAGAATAGCCGAAGCTGGGGCAGATACCGTGTCAGTCCTCCGCTTTTCGGGCCTCAGTCGCAGGCACTTTCAGCATCAGCACAAACCCGATCAGCAGGAACAGCAAGATCGTACTCATGCCCCAACGCTGGCTGTCGGTAACCGACGTCACCCAACCCACCAGCAACGGGCCGGCAAACGCGGTTGCCTTCCCGGAAAAAGCGAACAGGCCGAACATCTGAGTCTGCAGATGCGGCGGGGCCACACGGGCCAGATGAGAACGGCTGGCCGATTGCAGCGGCCCCACGAAAATGCCCAGAATCATGCCCCATATCCAGAACGCGGTGGCCCCATCCACCACCAGAATTGCGAACGCACTGCAGCCCAGGCCCACCAGCGACAGCAGGATGGTATTGCGACCACCCAGGGCATCGTCAATCCAGGCAAAGCCCAGCGCGCCCAGCCCGGCAGTGACGTTCAGGGCAATGGCGAACTGCAGCACTTCCGTGGGACTCATGTTGAACGTGCCGGCAGCGTAGACGCCACCGAAGGTAAAAATCGTCGCCAGGCCATCGGTGTACAGCATCCTCGCAACCAGAAACCGCACGATGTCCCGGTATTGCCGCACATGAGCAATGGATTCTTTCAACTGGACCAGTCCAGCCCGCGTCGCAGCCCCCAGACTCAAACCGGTTGATGGCCGATCCGGGATAAAAAAGAAGGCCGGCAACGCAAACACCAGATACCACACCGCCACCAGAACAAAGGTTGCCCGCACATGCTCTGCGGCGTCTCGATCAAGGTTAAAAAACGTACCGTCCGCTTCAATAAAGCCATAGAGAGCCACCACCAGACTGGCGATACCGCCCACATATCCCAGCCCCCAGGCCCAGCCAGACCAACGCCCTGTTCGCTCCGGCCGAGCCAGATCCGGCAACATCGAGTTATAGAAGATGAAAGCGAACTCAGCCCCGAGTGTACCCAACCCCACCCACAGAGCGGCCGTCCAGAACTGACTCTGATCCGGCGTCACCGTCCACAACATGGCCGACGAAACCACACACAGGAGTGTAAAACTGATCAACCAGGGTTTGCGCCGGCCTGACTGATCGGCAATAGCACCGAGAATTGGAGCAAGTATGGCAATCACCACCCCAGCTATACCAACGATGTTGCCCCATGCCCGCGTGCCCGCCACTTCATCCTGAATCACCGAGACGCTGAAGTACTGGGCGAAGACAAACGTAAGAATGATCGTAAAGAAGGCACTGTTTGCCCAGTCGTAGAGCGCCCAAGACCAGAGTGCGCGTTTATTCTCAGGCGCACCAGGTAGGCTGGACTGTAATGGTGATGGTGGCATGTCTTGCTCTTGGTCTGTTACTGCGTTGTTTCCGACGGGCTATCGGAAGGTTGTGAGCCAGGCATATGCTCAGGCTTGGAAGCACGTTCAGCTTCGGCTTCCTTCATCAAAACCATACCGCCCTGAAGCAACAGAGACTTCAACCGGGGATCTCCCTGTTCGGCGATGCCCAGCACAAAAGCAATAGACGCCGATTCCAGAGGGTTCTTTCGAATCAGGTTCCTTAAAGATTCTACCGGCGATGACATGCCTGAACTTTCGCCGGAATCGGCCTGTCCGTGAGACCTGGCCGGCCGTGTCATACGATAGAAAAAAAGCACTAACAGGAAAATGCAGAAAAAGCCCGTCACGGCCATAGCACCGGCTTCACCCAGCACAGGAGCCAGGGCCAGCGTGGCGGCGTTGACGAGCATGTAAAAACCGGTAATGAGCAGGGCCACCAGCAAAACCAGCGCCAGCAGTAAACCCAGAACTGCCGCGACTACCTTGCGCAGCGCGCCCTGCAACCAGGCCGAGTCAGGCATCATCAGCGATCCAACAAGCGACCCACCAACAACCCGGCCAGAAACATAAGAACAATACTGAGGAATGGACGCTCCTCAATTTTGTGTTCCACGTTTTCCACCGCTTTGCCGCTGACATCCTTTGCGCGATCAAGGGCTTCATCGCCCCGCCGCTTTACCTGGTCAAACGCTTCCCGGCTTTCGCGGCGTATCTCGTCTCGGAGATGACTGATGTTGTTCTTCTGGCCTTCAGCGACGCTTCTGGTCAGCTTGGCCATATCTTCCTGAAGACGGCGCAGATCCTCACGTACCTGTTCGTACTCATTTTGTTGACCGGATTTCGCTTCCATCATCTTGCCTCCTTATCAGTATGATTACTGCTATTTCGGCTATGGCTGCGTGTATCCAAAAGCAACCACGGTCACTCCAACTCTAGCACAGGGTTCAAACAACGTGATTAGCGCTTCTTAATGTGCGGGACGCCATTGGAGGATCTCCACCCTCAGGTGGGTAGGGCCTTGCCTGCCGGACCATCATAGCCACAAACCCGGTTGCGGCCCCCGGCCTTGGCCTCATACAGTGAACGGTCGGCCCGTTTGACCGCCCCCTCCACAGATTCCAGAAGGGGGTTTACCTCAGCCACACCGACACTTACTGTGACTTGAACCACCAACCCATCGCCTCCATCAATGATCATGGCTTCGACAGCGTTCCTGATACGTTCAGCACAGCCAAACGCCTCTGCCAGATCCGCACCCGGCAGGAGAATGACGAATTCCTCGCCACCGAAGCGCGCGACCAGATCCCTGTCCCGGCTGAACTGACGAAATACGGAGGCAACTTCTACCAGAACCAGGTCGCCCACATTGTGGCCATGGGTGTCATTGACCGCTTTGAAATGATCGATATCAATGGCAATAACCGACAACGGCTCACCCGAGGTCCGGGCCTGTTCCAGCACGTACTCTCCCTCTGCCATGAAATACCGGCGATTGAAGAGCCGTGTCAGAGGGTCCGTCGAGGCCTGGCGTTTCAGCTCATCCTGCTTTGACCGGATATCCTCCAACACCTTGATCCTGTAAGAAATAATGAAAGCCAGGGTGAGCGCTTCCAGAACTATACCAATACCGACTCCATGACTATTGATATAGTTCGGTTGAACCAGACCTTTGTAGTACAGAACGGCAAACCCGTTGAACACCACAAAAAAGGTGTGACCAACAAGGAAGAATTTGACCAGAGGGTGCCCCTTCCTGAACAGCGAAATGCTCACGGAGAAGGTCACTACCATCATCAGGGCGGCAAGACTGCTGGCAGGCTTCAGGGCCGTCGCGATATCAAACAGGCCGTAAACAAACGTCACCACCAGCAATGCCAGCATACCTTGAAGCACGCGATGTTCGGTTCGGAAATACTCATGTGTTTCGAAAATGGCCATCATGAACAACAGCAGGAAAATCGGCATGGTTATCAACGAGAGATTCAGGACAAACACTGCGTCGCCGTAAGCGTTGAACGCCTTCGCCACCAAACCGTAAGACAGCGCGATCCAGACCAGGCCTGAAATCAGATAGAGTGAGTAGTAAATGTTTTCCTTCTTGCTGGTGGCGAAATACAAAAGGCCGTTATAGAAGACCAGCGCCAGCATCATCCCCACCATAAGGGCAATATCGAGGTGCCCCCCGGCCAGCGCCCGCCGGGAATTCTCGTCATCGTATACCTTCAACGAGAACCACTGGTGTGAGTATGCGTGACTGCGCACATACACAACCGTCGTTTTCCCGGCTTGCAGTTCGAACGGGTACACCAGTGTTCCCCGATACATGGCAGGGTGGGCGTCAGCCTCATTGAGGTTAACGGAAAGTCGATTGACGACGCGTGAGGAGCGCTCTTCAACAATATCGATTGAACGAACGTGATAAGCCTTGGGAAGGTGCAGAAACAGCGAACGGTCATCAGAACCTGAGTTGTGTAATGAAACCCGATACCAGGTCACCGCCGCCCGGGTACCGAGGGTGGTGGTGCTCATGGTCTGGTCGAAAGACTCAAGCCGAACGGTTTCGTAGTCTTTCGTTTGCGATCCATCAATGAAGTATTCGATGGGAAAGTCTGTCAGCGCCACACCTTGCTCTCCCGGCGCAACCGATTCCAGAGCAAGGGCGGGGAGAGAAACAAGCGACAGCATCAACACAACGAGCAGCAAACGGCCAAGCGCCATTGAGGGTTTCCTTACACCTGCAGGGGTTCCAAGTCTAGCACCTGTCGCAATTCAAGGCAGTAGAACCTTAGACCGAGTCAGTTGCCCAATCGGTTGGCAAATTGAGAGACAGCATCCGCTTCAAGAAACTACAGTGTAGTTAAAGGAATTTGATGCGGGCATGCCAGAGTCGCCCCCGGGATTAAAGGAGAAGACCATGAGTGGCCAGTACACGTACCGTATGGGATTTCAGACCATGGATTTCAGGGACCTGGGGACCTTGATGGCAAAGGCAACGCCAGAGCGCTCAGGCGATCATCTCGCCGGCGTTGGCGCAGCGTCGGCTGAAGAGCGGGTACTGGCACAAATGTGTCTGGCCGACCTGCCACTCAAGACATTTCTGACCGACGCCCTGATTCCCTATGAAACGGATGAGGTAACCCGCCTGATCATGGACTCTCATGACGCCGCCGCCTTCGCCCCCGTTTCTCACCTGACGGTTGGCGATTTCCGGAACTGGCTTCTGAGCGATAACGCCTCGCCGGAGGTGCTGGCACGACTGCGTCCCGGTCTGACGCCGGAAATGGTGGCGGCGGTCAGCAAGCTCATGCGCAACCAGGATCTGATCCTGGTTGCGCAGAAATGCCAGATAACCACGGCATTCCGAAACACCGTCGGGTTGCCGGGGCGCCTTTCCACCCGGCTGCAACCGAACCACCCTACAGATGACATGGCAGGCATCGCCGCCAGCATTCTTGATGGCCTGCTTTATGGCAATGGCGACGCCGTCATCGGCATTAATCCAGCGACCGATAACGTGGCTCAAACCAAGCGGCTACTGACCATGGTCGACGAAGTAATCCAGCGCTACGACATTCCAACTCAGTCTTGCGTGCTTACGCACGTGACCAACACCCTCGAAGCCATCGAACAGGGGGCGCCCGTAGATCTGGTTTTTCAGTCTATAGGCGGCACCGAAGCCACCAACCAGAGTTTCGGATTCAGCCTCGCCACCCTGAAAGAGGCCCAGGAAGCCGCTCTGAGCCTGAAACGCGGGTCCGTCGGCCAAAACGTAATGTACTTTGAAACCGGTCAGGGTAGCGCCCTCTCCGCCAATGCTCACCACGGCCTTGACCAGCAAACCTGCGAGGCCAGGGCCTACGCGGTCGCCCGCCATTTTGACCCGCTGCTGGTGAATACGGTGGTCGGCTTTATCGGCCCGGAATATCTCTATGATGGCAAGCAGATCACCCGGGCAGGCCTGGAGGATCATTTCTGCGGAAAGCTGCTCGGGCTGCCGATGGGTTGCGACATCTGCTACACCAACCACGCCGAAGCCGACCAGAATGATATGGATATCCTGCTGACGCTGCTCGGAGTCGCCGGGTGCACATTCATCATGGGCATTCCAGGGTCAGATGACATCATGCTCAATTACCAGACCACGTCATTCCACGACGCCCTTTACGCCCGCCGTGTGCTCAACCTGAAACCGGCACCGGAGTTCGAGCAATGGTTGCACGCCATGCAGATTTTCGAGGATTCGGATCGGGTGTCGCTGAATAACGACATACCAGCGGCCTTCCGCCACAGCCTCTCCGGCCCGCGAAGGAGAGCCCAACTCAAAGTTCCCGACCGTCGTTCACAACCCCTGGCGAGGTCTGCGCCAGTACACCCCAGCCCGCATCGGCCTTGGCAGGGCGGGCGTCAGCCTCCCCACAGCGGAGCTTCTTGAGTTTCAGTTGGCCCATGCCCGAGCCAGGGATGCCGTGCACCATCCACTGGATATTGAGCAGTTGATCATCGAATTCCAGCAGATACCCGAGATGTCGGCCCTGGGCCCACCGATTCAACTTCAGAGCCAGGCACCAGACCGGGCCTGCTACCTGCAAAGGCCGGATCTGGGGCGTGTTCTGAGCGAATCATCCAGCAGCCGTCTACAATCGTCGAAAACAGGCTCTGCTGAGCCCCCTGATCTGGCCATCGTGATCGCCGACGGACTGTCAGCCAGAGCCGTGCAGCAAAACGCCCCGGCGTTCATGCGCAGCTTCCTCCGGAAACTGGCCCATGACGGCTCTGAGTGGCGGGTTGCAGCACCCCTGCTGGTAGAACAGGGGCGCGTAGCGATTGGCGACCACATAGGCCAGGTGCTCGGGACACAACAAGTGGTGGTACTGATCGGCGAGCGACCGGGGCTCAGCTCACCCGACAGCCTCGGCGTCTACCTTACTCATCATCCCGAGCCGGGGCTGCCAGACGCCCGCCGCAACTGCGTATCCAACATCCGCCCTGCCGGACTGGGGGTGGAACAGGCGAGCGAGAAAGTGATCTACCTTCTTAAGGAAGCCAGGCGACTGGGCACCTCAGGGGTCGCCCTGAAGGATCGAAGCGAAGAAGTGGAACTGACCGTATCAGAGAGGGGGAATTTTCTGGTGTAGCCGGGATCAGAAAGATCCCGACAACACGTCCTGAAGATCCTGCTTCAGCTCTTCCGGCTGCGTTATCCATAGCTCACTGTCGGCGCCCGGAAAAACACCCACCTCAAGCCCGTCACGGCTTAACCCGGGCACCCACTTTTTGAAGAAGTCCGGC
This sequence comes from Marinobacter sp. UBA5687, assembly GCF_002420325.1. Lineage (NCBI taxonomy): Bacteria > Pseudomonadati > Pseudomonadota > Gammaproteobacteria > Pseudomonadales > Marinobacteraceae > Marinobacter > Marinobacter sp. UBA5687. Next base: position 43,890 of record NZ_DIHV01000041.1, on the reverse strand, counting down.
AATGAAATCGCTTTGGGGCTCAGGTCACCCGAAGGCCCTGCATAATCTGCTGCAAAGTCCTCAGCGGGCCACACCGGGAGATACCCGACGCCATCTTCCTCCGAGACAATTTTGAGAAACTGGTTATCGCCATTGACCAGTATCCAGAGCTCGCGCTCTTCCACCACAGCATCCAGAAAATAGTCGTAGCGTTCTTCGCCATCCATTTCCAGAATCGAGGCTAACGGGTTATCGCTCATTGCGGCTCTCTTGTTGATCATGCCGGCGGATGCGGCTTACAGGTTCGCCAGCGCATCACGCACCGGCACATCTCCAGACACTACATCAAAAACGCAATTGCCGGTATTGTCAGAATCCAGCACAGCCGACAGAACCCGGGCAACGTCCTGGCGAGGAATCTCTCCGAACGCGTCCAGTCGCTCGCTGACCGACACCTTACCGTTGCCATCGTCATTGGTAAGTCGGCCAGGGCGCACAATGGTGTAATTCAGACCACTGCTTTTCAGGTGTTCATCGGCATTACGCTTGGCACGCAGGTAATGCTGAAGCTTTTCAGGGCCTTTTTCGGGCTCTTCAGCTCGCATACTGCTGACCATGATGAAACGTTTGATGCCCATGGCCTTGGCGGTATCCACGAGTCGAATCGCGCCATCCTGATCCACATCTACCGTCTTGTCCGGACCAGTATGGGGGCCGGACCCGGCCGTAAAGATAACGGCGTCACAGCCCCGCATCGCTTCGCTGCAATCCTGCTCCAGGTCGCCAATCACCGTTTCCGTGGCACCAAGCTGCTGCAACTCCGGCCCCTGGTCTGCGTGGCGAACCAGTGCTCGTGCCTCATGCCTGCTATCCGCGATTCCCTGTAATAGAAAACGCCCGATCTGCCCGTTGGCTCCGGCAATGAATACATGCATGGGGTGCCTCCCCTGTCAGTTGTGTGAAATGAACCTACCCTACTAGCTGCGCCCGGACGGCGGATAATTCAAGGGACCGACGCGACCCGGGACTGGGCCTTACCCGATGAATGAGCCGTTATCAGGGGAACGGGACGGGCTTCGCGCTGCGCCAGATAGCGTGTGCAGCTTACACGGAGAAAGGAGGCGAAGTTCTCTACTTCACCTCTCAGTTCCATCACCTCTTCGTGGAGTTTGGTGATAAGCTGATTGGTGGTCATGCCGTCCACTTCGGCAATCTCCCGGAGAATATCCCAGAACTGGTTCTCAAGCCGAAGCGTTGTGACCACCCCCCGGATACGGAGAGAACGGGACCGACTTTCAAACAGGATCGGGTCGGCTTTCACATAGAGTTCACACATGGAGTCGGTCTCCTGTGATAACGGCAGCCTCCAGCGGAGGCTGCCGGGTTAAGACTAGATCGAGATCTCAGCACCAAGCAGTTTAGCAAACGCTGACAGCCATGCCGGATGGGCAGGCCAGGCCGGAGCCGTCACCAGGTTGCCCTGAACGTGAGCCTGATCGACCGGAATGTCCATGTAACGACCACCCGCCATTTTCACATCGGGCCCACAGGCAGGATAGGCACTGCACTCGCGCCCCTCCAGCACTCCGGCGGCGGCCAGGATCTGGGCGCCATGACAAACCGACGCAATGGGTTTGCCCGCGTTGTTGAACGCCTGCACGATCTCAATCACCCGCTCATTCAGGCGCAGGTACTCCGGGCCCCGACCACCGGGAATCACCAGCCCAGCATAGTCATCAACCTGAACCTTATCGAAATCGTAATTGAGCGCGAAGTTATGACCCGGCTTTTCGGTGTAAGTCTGGTCACCTTCGAAATCATGGATGGCGGTTTTCACGCTGTCGCCGGATTTCTTTTCCGGGCAAACCGCGTGTACTTCGTAGCCCAGCATGGTCAGTGCCTGGAACGGCACCATGGTCTCGTAGTCTTCGGTGAAATCGCCGGCCAGCAGCAACAGTTTTTTATTCGACATGTTCATTCCTCCCTGTTTGATCAACAATGCATATCCATCATGCGCCACTTTCAACAGGGATAGGTAACAGCGGAATACTACATTTCGAGTGAACCAATCAGCCTTTTTCAGCCTACTGTACTACCCTGACCACTTATAAAACGGGAACGGAGCTTCCGAATGATCACAGTTCACCACCTCAATAATTCACGTTCACAACGCATTCTCTGGATGCTGGAAGAACTGGGCGTACCCTACGAGATCCAGCGCTATGAGCGCGACCCTGAAACCATGCTGGCTCCAGCCAGTCTCAAGAAGGTGCACCCGCTCGGAAAGTCGCCGGTCATCACCGACGGAAATCTGGTGGTTGCCGAATCCGGTGCCATCATCGAATATCTGGCGCACACCTATGGTAAAGACACCATGCTGCCCGAAGCCGGAGGCCAACAGTGGCTGGATTACACCTACTGGATGCACTATGCCGAGGGTTCACTGATGCCACCGCTGGTCATGCGCCTGGTGTTTGAAAAGGTGAAGACCAGCCCAATGCCGTTCTTTATCAAGCCGATCGCCAAAGGAATTTCGGACAAAACCAACCAGATTTTTATCGGCCCGATGATCAAGACCCACCTGGACTTCGTGGAGTCACAACTGGCCAAAAACACCTGGTTTCTTGGGGAACAGCTGAGTGCGGCGGATATTCAGATGAGCTTTCCTCTGGAGGCGTCCGTCGCCAGGGGCATCGTTGGTAACGACAGGCCAAACATCAAGGCATGGGTAGCGCGGGTGCATGCGCGCCCCGCGTACCAGAGAGCACTGGAGAAAGGTGGAGACTACGACTTCGCCTGACCAGGCCGCGGTCCCAGCGCTGGCTTAGCCCGCCAGCGCAGCTCGAACTTTCTTGCTCAGATGCCCCATATCCACCCGGCCGAGCACCTGAGGCTTGAGTTCATTCATCACGTTTCCCATGTCCTGCATACCGGAGGCTCCCGTCGCGTTAATGGTTTCGCGGATAAGCGCATCCAGATCGTCCTCAGACAGCGCGGCAGGCATAAACTCCTCGATGATCACCATCTCCGAGCGCTCTTTGTCTGCCAGTTCGCCCCGGCCTGCGTCATCATATTGTGCAGCGGCGTCCCGGCGCTGTTTCAACATCTTGTCCAGCACCTTCAGAACATCGTCATCAGTGAGTTCCCGGCGCTCGTCGACCTCAATCTGCTTCACCGCAGCCTGAGCCATACGTAGCGTCACCAGGCGATCTTTGTCCTTGCTCCGCATTGCGTCCTTGACTGCGCTGGAAAGTTTTTCCTTAAGTGATGTATCCGCCACGGTTAATCTCCTGTTCTGGGAAAATAAAAAGTAAACAACGCATAAAGGACAGAATGATAGCCAAACTACGCCGGAACGTCCCCTATCCGGATAACGCCACCTCTCCCATCACCCCAAGCAGGAAGCCCGCAAGCGCCCCCAATGGTGGCGCCCAGTGTTTTTTCAGGCGTACCTGAGGCGCTATGTCCTGGAAAATGATGTAGAGAATACCCCCTGCCGCAAACAGCATGATGCCGGATACCACACTCGGGGCATCCGACAGCAGAAAGTAACCAAGGGCACCGGCCACCGGCCCAAGCAACGCCATCAGCGCCAGGGCACCCACAATCTTCAATCCTCGATAATGGGTCGCGTCCACCAGTTCCCGATAGGAGTTAAAGCCCTCGGGAATATTCTGCAACGCAATGATGCCGGCCAGCAGAATTCCGCCCTCACTGGACACCGAGAAAGTGGCGCCGAGGGCCATGGCTTCCGGCACAAAATCCGAAAGCATGGCCACCAACTGGCTCGCCGGTGTGCCGTTGGCAGCCAGCCATCGATCCAGAAGCATAAAGCTGATACCGCCTCCGGCAAAACAGACAACGATGCCCACCATGGACAAGTTAGCCGTCCCTTCTGGCACCAGTACCAGCGCAACAGCCGCCAGCAGCGCGCCACCGCCAAACGCGATCACACTGTGCCGCACCTCGGTTTCCAGCCAGCGCGGGTGAATACGCTCCACCGATGCCAGTGCTGCGCCCACAGGCATTGCAAGACCGGCCATCAATGTCAGTAGTAGTATCTGCATAAGGCCATTGGCCTGAAGTGCGTCCAGCATCATGCTCTATCCATAGTCAGTTCGGGTGTTCAAAGAATGAGTGACAAACCACCGGTTATCACCGCAAACAGGATCGACAAGCCAATCAGCGTTCCCCAGGGGAACGGCGGTGGCGGTGGTTCAATCGCCAATTGCTTCTCAAGATAGTTTCTCAGCAGTCTGGTATTGCGAGTATTCGCCTTATACACGGCATCAAAGGCATCTCCCACCACCGGCAACAGGCCACCCAGGAAATCGATGACCATATTTCTGAGCATTCTTAACTTCACAGCCTTGCTGGCGCCCGCCCGTTGCGCTTCTACCAGCACATAGCCCGACAGGATCAGGCCAGCCATATCACCAACCACCGGTAACAGCCCGATGATGGCCTCTATGCCAATCCGGAACCTGGTAAATGGAAGGCCGATGTTGCTGTCCATCAGACGACTGAACCGGTCAAGACGATCCAGAATGGCGCGCTGTCTCGCCTCGGATGGTGTTGTCATGCTGCTTCCCTTTGCTATTCCGACGGATTTTGAGTCAATTACAAGCTGCGGTTACATTCGGGTTAACGCGCTTCTGAGGATGCTGACGCAATCCTCCATTTCCCGCTCACTGGCACTGGCAAACCCCATGACCAGACCGGATGATGCGGTATCTCCGATGTAGTGCGCACTCAATGGCGTGCTGCCAAAGCCTTGTTTCCTCAGCCATCCACTCAAGGCTGAGTCATCAAACCGGCCTTCAAGCACCAGATGCATACCCGCACTCTCGGCCACCGGGTGCACCAGATCCCCGAGTTTCCTCTGCACCGCGTCCTGGAAGTATTGCCACTTGTCCCGATACAACTGACGCATCCGGCGAACGTGTCGAACGAACTGGCCACTCTCCATAAACTCGGCAATAGTGGCCTGTATCAGCAAGGGCGTTTCGCCACCACTGACCTGTTTGGCCCAGAGCACCGGCTCCACTACTTCCTCCGGAAGAACGACATATCCCACTCTTAATGCCGGCAGCAGCGTTTTGCTGAAACTTCCCACGTACAGTACCGGCGCATTGTCGAACATACCCTGCACCGCCGCAAACGGCTTGTTGAAGAAATGAAATTCGCTGTCATAGTCGTCTTCCACTATCCAGCAATCGTTCTGCCGAGCCCACTGCACCAGGGCCATCCGTTGGGAGAGGTCCAGAATCCCCCCCATGGGATATTGATGGGTGGGGGTGCAGAACAGCAACCTGGCGGAGCCCAGATGTGGCAACGCGGTCACATCAAGAACCTGATTTTTCAGGGGAATGGGCACCAACGGATTGCCAAGGCGCCCCAACGCATTGCGGGCACCTCGATAGCCCGGATTCTCGCATAGGACACGATCGCCGGGACTCAGAAACACATCCGCCAGCAACGACAAGGCCTGCTGCGCACCATTGGTGATCACAATCTGATCGGCATGGCAACGCACGCCACGCGACGTTCGGAGGTAGTTCGCAATGGCCGTCCGCAGCGGCAGGTAGCCCTGAGTGCTGTCATAACCGCGAAGCCCCCGCCGGCTTTCCTGATGGTGCAGCACACGGTTCCAGGCGTTGACGGGAAAGGCGTCCAGATCCGGCAGGCCGGGTTGAAATGGCAGGCAGGCATCTTCCGCTCTGCGGGGAGTCCCGCGCACCCGATCTGGCAGTGGAGGCAGTCGGGAACTCCCGCCGGAGGGCATTTTCAACTTTTTCCCCGCCGGTTCGATAGCCGACACGATATCCTCGTGAACGAATACTCCCCTACCCGCCCGGCTCTGAAGGAAGCCTTCTGCCTTCAACTGATCGTAGACCGCATTCACAGTGTTCCGACTGACGCCAAGATCCTCCGCCATCTGGCGACTGGACGGCAACCGGTGTCCCGGAGGGTAACGTTGAGCCAGAATTCGATCAGCCAACTGTCGATAGAGCTGAAGCTGCAGAGGTTGGCCAGCATCAAACCGAATATCATCAATCACAATCACTGGTCCTATAAAAAAACACAGTCTGGGTCTTTTGAGGGTATCAGAAGTGACGTGAAATAGAACGCAACTGTCCAACCCACAGCCTTGAGGACCACCGAATGAATCAGTCAAATACTCAACAAGCCTCACCTCTCACGTCCTGCCCAAGGAGCACCGTGAGGCGGGCTGCCAAAAGAGCGTCGGTGGACCGCCAGGTTGCCTATACGCTGATTGACCGACTCAAAACCGCGCACCTGGGCTTTGTGGAGGACGGCGAGCCCCGCATCATCCCGATTACCGCCTGGCGAATGGATGACCACCTGTACGTTCACACTCTTAATGGAGGCCGGTTGTCAAAACGCCTCGGCTCGGGCCAACTCCTTTGCATCTCGTTTGCCGTCACCAATGAATGGGTTTTGACCAAGTCTGCGTACCACCACAGCGCCAACTACGAATCTCTGGTGTTGTTCGGCTGCGCACAGCTCGTGGAAGACTCTGCAGAATTCGACGCCGCATTCCGGGCCATCATCAACCAGATTGAGCCAGGACGTTGGGAGCAGGTACGGGCACCGAACCAGAAGGAGCGCCGGGCAACCGCGCTGTTCCGGATACCGATTGAGGAAGGCTCATTCAAGAGCCGGACCGGTGGCCCCAACGAAGATCCCGAGGATATGGAATTGCCAATATGGCACGGAACCGTGCCGGCAGTAACCTCATAAAAGGACGATCCCGGCCTTACCTGCTAATCTGCGTGAGCAGATACAAACAAAACTGAAAGACCAGGAGACGATCTGTGCTGGAAAGCGAAATCCCCTTAATGGACATGGTCATTCGACTGCTTATGGCGGCTGGCCTGGCACTGGTGCTTGGGCTTGAACGTGAACTACGAGGGAAGCCAGCGGGACTGCGATCGCACATGCTCGTCTCCGTGGGGGCATCCGCATTCATCATGATGGGCATGCACATTTTGCTCGCCACGGCGGAAGGCGACCCTTCCGCCCGAATTGACCCCACACGCATTGTCGAAGGCGTGATTGGCGGCATTGGCTTTCTGGGCGCCGGCAGTATCATCCAGAGCCGCGGCAATGTTCAGGGCATTACCACGGGAGCCTCCATCTGGGTATCCGGCGCCATTGGCGTAGCCTGCGGCCTTGGCACCCTGGCCCTTGCCAGCATGGTGACGGTGCTTTCATTGATTATCGTGGTCGTGCTTGGCCGATTCGAGCGAGAAGTCATCAAGGATTGAAGCTGTGGTCACACCCGAATCATTTACCCAACAACTCTCCTACCGGACGAAAGTTCACCACATAATCGCACACGGATTTTGCGATCATGAGAATGGGCGTAGCCACAATCAAGCCCACTGGCCCCCACAACCAACCCCAGAACAACAACCCGATAAAAATGGCGACGGCATTCAAACTGGAGACGTAACTCGTCAGCCACGGCATCAGCAGATTCCCCTGAATACTGGTGATGACCAGCGATGTAAGCGCAACAATCACGGCAGTATTGAGCTCGCCGAACTGCAGAAATGCGGCCACCCCAGAGCCGACCAGAACCAGGAAAGGCCCCAGATACGGCACACCACTGGCAATACCAGCCACCACGCCCCACAAAGCCGCTTGCTCAACTCCTAATAGCAGGAATGCCAGCCAGGTGAGAATGCCGACAAAAAGCGCACTGATGACCATGACAAAAAGGAACCGGCGTACCTGGTGATGCAGCTCGTTCATAATTCGTGCCGCCTTGCGCATACGCCGGAACGACGGGCCGGATATTCTAACGATCTTACGCCGGTATAGCTTGCCGACGGAAAGCAGGAAAAACACCAGTAGAAGCACAGAAAACATCTGGGAAATAAGAACTATTGTGGCCGGCGAATTGCGGATGACATAGTCACGAACGTCCATCGGCTCATCCACCACCCGTACGGGTGTCACGCCGGCCTGAACAGCCGGTTCCTCCTGGCTTTTCTCGGCGGTTTCCTCAATCTGCTTGGCGGCAATCTGGGCTTTTTCCATGATGCTTTCTTCATCCTCGGACGCAGACGCATCTTCACGCTGAAGCTCCTTGATGGCCTGGGGGATCTTGTCCAGCATGGCCATGGCTTCCTGCTTGAGCGGCACACTTGCCGCCGCCAGAATCGCTATCAGTGTGCAAAGAACCAGAGCTGCACCCAATGGACGGGGTATGTGAATCCGATCCAGTGTTGCCACCAGCGGATCCAGGGCGAAACTGATCAGAACTGCGACCACAAGCGGCAGCAGAACAGGCTGGGCCCAGTCGATAAAATACAGGGAGGCGATGCTGGTCAGCACAATCAACGACATGCTGCGGATATTGATGGCTTCAATCAGGGCCGTGGTTGAGTCCTGTTCGCCAGAACCCGACCCGACACCCGGGCTTTCCTCGTTGTGACTCATAACCGCAGCTATGCCTCATATCAGATCCATGATTGAGTAGAGTGTAGCCCCCAAGATGGCAACTAATGGTTACGATATTTTATGGCAAGGTTTAAGATCGATGGCAAACTCGAGAAATAATTCCAGAAATAGGTATTTTCCCGTTTCTGAAAACTTTTCTATGCAACGCCTGTTATTTAGCGTACTGTCTATTTCGTTGGAAAGATTTAGCAAAGCATTTCACGAATAAGACCTTTTGTGTTGTCAAACCTACTGTCCTGTTTTTGATCCTGCGCGTTTTTTGTTTCCCGCCTATCGCTGATTAGAGGTCACAACGACCTGCTGACGGCAACCAATTGATTAAAATCAGGATAATGATTATGTCTACTATCAAAGGCAACGTTAAGTTCTTCAATGAAGCAAAAGGTTTTGGCTTTATTACTCGTGAAAACGGCGCAGACGTTTTCGTTCATTACAGCTCGATTCAGGGTGGCGGATTCAAAACTCTGGCCGAAGGCCAGGAAGTGGAATTCACCGTGACTGAAGGCCAGAAAGGCCCGCAAGCTGAGAACGTTATTGGCCTGTAACTAACGGCCAATACGTAAAAAAGGCAGCCTCGGCTGCCTTTTTTATTGCTCAGATCCGGCCAGATTTATGTTCCCCAGCCCATCCCGCTATCGAAAACTCTTAATTACTCTTCAGATTAATCTGTTTAGGGCCGGCAGCAGTTAATTGTGCGCTTTTACCTTTAACCACATATTCAACACGCCCACCGGACTTTAAAAAGGCAGCTGTCTGCTCTTCAATCTCAGCAGACGTTAAAACAGCTTTTACGACTTTCTTGCTCATGATATTTCCCCGGTTCGCTATTGGCTTATTCGCCAATATAAGCGCTCCAGTATAACTGAAACAGGAAAAAATTGCTGTCGGAGCATTTTGGGATCGTTTATTCCCTCGTCACACTTCTCCGCTCTGCCTCCAACAACGCCCGCTTTCGCTCCAATCCCCAGCGATAACCGCCAAGCCCACCATCGCTTCGCAATACACGATGGCAGGGAATCAACAAACCAATCCGGTTCTTGCCACAAGCGGAGGCCACGGCCCGCACCGCCCTGGGCTTGTCGATCTTTGCGGCGACCTCAGAGTAGCTAAGAACATCGCCTTCACGGATACTCAACAGGAACTGCCAAACCTTTACCTGAAACGCCGTGCCACGCATATCCAACGGCAAATCCGGCCGTGGTGCACCGGCACTGATATGCTTATCCAGAGCGTCCATCCAGGCATCAAGCTCTGGGGCGTTCCGGGCGGGTGAAGCGTTCAGATCTGCATTGGGGAACTCCGACCTCAACTGGGCCATCAGCGACGCTTCATCATCACCGAATTCCACAAAGCATACGCCGCGGTCCGTGGCCGCCATCGTCATCAGCCCCAGTGCGGTCATTCGACAGGCATAAACGATGACCTCACCCGCACCACCGGCCCGATAGGTCTTGGGCGACATACCGATGCTACGGTGCGCTTCACCATAGACACGACTGACCGAACCATAGCCGGAGGCAAAAATCGCATCCGTCACCTTGTCGCCGTCTTGAAGAGACTGCTTGAAGCGCCGCATACGGACGGCATCCTGATAGGCTTTTGGAGACACCCCGAAAGCCTCCTTGAACTGCTTCTGCAGACGGGCCGGAGACAAGGCCGCCAGCTTCGCCAGGCTCGCGAGCGTGAGTGGCTCATCGGCGTGGGATTCAATGTGATGGGCCACCTTGACCAGCCGGGCCACACGGGCATCACCATGGGAAGCTATGCCTCCGGTATCCCTGTCTGATCGCCGTTGCTGCTCTGGTGAACCAGGCATGACATCACCCTTTATTCATTGTGGACAGGGAGAGTAAACCCCACTCTGGTTATGGATTCCATCCGATTGTTGCCGCCATTATTCTGATCGGGTCCACTGCAAGAACCTGCTACAACCGGATATCCCCCTCCTCCTGAGCAAGCAACCACCGCCGCCAGTCCAGGCCTAACATGTTGACCCCGCCGATGTAGTTGTCGTCTACCAGGTAATACGAGAGTGTGCGGTCACCTCGGTTGAAGTTATGCATCAGCCGCACCAGAAAACTGCGGCGCGTGGGCTTGGCAAGCAGGAAATAGACAAACTGGCCAGCCTGGGCACGCACGCTGCCGCTACCAGACATATCGGAGTGTCGCCACTTGTTGCTGGGCAGTTTCAGGAATTGGTCGATGCGGGTTAACCGGCCCTGCTCACGGGCTTTCGCGACAATCCATCGGTTTTCCGGATGACTCTCAAAATACAAGCCAGAGTCATCCCGTTCCAGCATCTCCATCTGCTCAGCAAGCCCCTCGTTCAACCAGGCGGGAGCATAGGGGACGATGGTATCGACAACCGCATGACTGACCTCATGCTTGATGGTTCTGAAGGTGCGTTCCCTGTCCTCCTGAATATAAACCACGATCTGATGCTCAGATGGCATGTACAAACCGTAGGATGCAACCGCCCAGCCCCTGTCCCGTTGAATCAGGTAGTTCCGGTAACTGACCATATCCTTGAAAATCAGAATATTAACCGGCACCGTCCGGTACATATCGAAAGACAGCACACGGTCGAAAAACTCGTAAACATGGTTCACGCCATCGACAATCTGCTGGTTTTCCTCGGCAGTCAGCTCCAGATCGACCGTTTCAATGCGGATATCAAAACGCGACCACTTCGAGGCCCTGGGCTTCACGTTAACCACTTCCTGCTTAACGCTATGGTCCTGGCGGTCGCTGAAGTGCACCTTGCCGTGCTCATCTACCCATTTGTAGATCTTTGCATGCCCTAACCCCGCTACAAGCAGGAGCAGCACGAGCACTGTGGTTCGAAGGGTTACCGACATGATCCGAGTAAACACCGCTTGAAAGCTGACGAGAGATTATGTCCGAATCATACAGGGCGATAGACCAGATGGCATCCAATGCGCCACCCGAGCATCGTTTAGCCAGTCAATACGCCTTACGATACTGCCCCCGATAATCGAAGATTCGCTCCTGCACCTGCCAGTAGTGCTTCTGCTTGCGAGCAATCACGAAATCCGGCGCGGGTAACAGTACCTGCATCTCCAGCACCTCATTTGCCCGGGCAAAGACTTTCGGAGCCTGACCATTGGCAAATCGTCGTCCAAACAGCTTGTTGAACACGGCTCGCTGGGCGGGCTTGCTGAAATCAAACGACTCCCGGAGTTCCTCCCCGTCTTCTCCGTGGTAAGTGATCCGAAGTTTTTGGCCTTCTACGGCAAGCGAAACCCCGGCGCAACGGATGACCATGGCATCCTTAAGCTTCAGGGCATCCCGCAGTTGATCATCCGGGTCGATAATGGCCTGGTGGCAGTGCCCGCAGTTGCGGGCAGCGATGTCGTTCTCAGCGCCACAATGTGGGCACTCCTTGAAGCGGAACCGGTAGTCACATTGCTGTGGCCGCCCTCGGTCATCGTCAGCAGGCTCCAGCAGGCCCTGGCACCGGCGGCCATAATGCTCAACGACACGCCCGTCGCTGTCGGTTTTGCCCCAGAAGATGTTGGCAAAACCGCAGCCCGGGCAGAACACCTGCACCGGTTCACTGTCGGGGTTGGGCTTCGGCTCCCCAACTTCCGGATGATGCAGATTGACATGATTGCCAGCGTAATCAATCACCAGGCAATCCCGTTTCCCCTCATCCAACCGCAAGCCTCGGCCGACAATCTGCTGATACAGGCTTACAGACTGAGTAGGCCGCAAGATGGCGATCAGGTCCACATGGGGGGCATCAAACCCGGTCGTCAGCACAGACACATTCACCAGGTACTTCAACTGCCGTTGTTTGAAGCGCTGGATCAGCTGGTCGCGATCTCGCAGATCAGTCGCGCCGGTCACCAGGGCGGTTTCCTGCTCGGGCAAGTACCCGGCAATTTCCTGCGCGTGCTGCACTGTCGCCGCGAAAATCATCACCCCCTGGCGCTCGGCCGCCATCTCCATCACCTGTTCGATGATGGCACGTGTCACCCGCTGATGTTTGCTCAACAATTGGTTGACGTCTTTCTCGGCGTATTCGCCAAAACGGTCCTGCGTCAGCGTGGAGAAATCGTATTGGGCCACGGCGGCGTTAACCAATTCAGGCCGGGTGAGGTAACCACGGTTGATCATGTAGCTCAGGGGCAATTCGTAGATGCAGTGCCGGAAAGGCTTGTCCTGTTCGTCATCAGAACCACGAACAAAACCCCGGTAGTGGTAACGATAGATCCATCCCATGGCCAGGCGGTAGGGAGTGGCGGTGAGCCCAAGCACCTTCAGGGAGTCATTCTGCTGCCGTAAAAGCTCAATGATCCGCTGGTACTGGCTGGTTTCCTCGCCACTCACCCGGTGGCACTCATCGATAATAACCAGCGAGTATTCATCCCGGAACTGGTCCAGATTCGCCGCCACCGACTGCACGCTGGCAAAGGTCACCTGATGGTGGTTCTCCTTGCGCTTTAGCCCGGCCGCAAAGATTCCCCCCGACAAACCATAACTCTGATACTTGGCGTGATTCTGCTCCACCAGTTCCTTCACATGAGTCAGCACCAGGATCTTTCGGCGCGCAAGGCGAGCCAGCTCGGCAATCACCAGGCTCTTACCGGCACCGGTCGGCAGCACAATGACCGCAGATTCATCCGATTTACGGAAGTGGTTCAGCGTGGCGTCGACCGCTTCCTGTTGGTAAGGCCGCAGCGTGAAAGGCGCATTCATCTTGCCGGACTTAGATCCTCAACCCAGTGAAAAGTCCGACATGGTAGCAAATGTGTTAGGCGTCACGCGGCCTTTTTCATCACCGGAGCGAGCCACTTCCGTTTGGCTTTCTCCACCAGATCACGGGCATCGTGATTCCATGGATGAAAGCCGGGGCTGTAGTACTTGAAGTAAGAGGGCAGGAGTTTGCGGAATACACCTGGCTTGCCCCACATGTAATTGAGACCGTTCGCCCAGGATTTCAGATTGAACAACTGGCCGTCCTCTTTCATCAGTTGAATCAGATGAATACCGCTGGAGACTGGAAACAGCACGCTCACCACCATCATCTCGGTCAACCGGACAAACTCGCTGCCTCCGATGGTCTTATACACGTCGAACGCCACGGCTTTATGCTCGGATTCCTCAATCGCGTGCCAGGCCCAGATGGGGGCCATACGCGGGTCCATCTCTTCCAGAGCGTCATATTTCAGGAGGAATTCCTCTGCCATCAGTGCCGTGAAATGCTCCACCGCCACCGTATGGGCCAATTGGCGCTCCGGGCTCAGCCGCTTGCGCAGCACATTCATCAGCCACATCACCTCGCGCTCAAGGCGTTTGAGGTTGATGCCGCGCGCCTGCATGTATCCGTTCAGGGCCTCGTGCTCTTTTGAGTGGTGCGCCTCCTGGCCGATGAACGCTCGCACTGCCGCCTTTAGCTCCGGGTCTGTAATCTCTTTCTGATAATGGCGTACGGAGTCGATAAAGAAGCGCTCACCAGGCGGGAAACTTGCGGACAACGCCGCCAGCAACAGCGTTTTGGCCGGATCGTTATCCCACCAATACTTGGGCACGTCTTCCGCCAGGTCAAAATCCGGCTGACGGACTTCGGGAATGGGCGCCTTGGTCTTGGGGGGCGGCGTGGGTTGAGTACCGGCTATGGTTGTTCTGGCTTTCATTTCAGGACTCCGGAGCTGATGTCTGACAATCCATCATACGGGGGCCGGGTCCGGCGCTGGAACAGCAAAAGAGGACAGGATGACGCAGCAAAATACTGTATAAATATACACTATTCGTGATAAGCTGTGATTTCATTAACGGTCTTACCAACCATCATTACCCCGGAGGCGATGGCATACCATGGGCGTAAAAGCACTCTACTATTCCGAGAGGGACGGACTGGACATGGCACTGAAAAACCCGGACAAAATGTTGTTTTCGTCCAAAGCAGAAGCCGATGCCCGGGACAAGGTTCTTGAACTGTCCGAAGAGATTACCACCTTCCTGCAACGTAAGGTCGGCGGCCTGTCTGAAGAGCTGGCAGAACAGTGCGCCCTGGCCATTGCGGAAGAAAAAGAATTGTTCACCAAGGCACTGAAAAAGCCGGAACTGCTGAACGAAACCGTCGAGGCCGAGTAACCCCCGCCCTTGGTCAGAGATGTTGAACGCCCTGGCCGTGAAGGTGGCCATGGGCGATCATGCTCGAAGACACTTAGTCAGGCTCATGATCCTGAATATCGAAGTGCCGTGATCGCACGGAACTCACCTCCACATGAATGTGGCGGCTGTTCAGGCCAAAATCGGACACCGCTTGCCTCACGGCATTCCGGATTTCAGCAAAGGCCCGGGCCTCGTCTTCCGGTAGCACCATCAGCATGACGGCGAACACGGACTCCTTGTGAACCTCGCCATCGTATTCGCCTTTGAAGGCATGGCCATCTTCAGCCCAGTAACCGGCGAGCCAGGAACTATCCAGCCCCCCCATCACCGTCGCCCCCCCAAACTTCCGGGAAAGCTGCCGAGCGATCTGCTCACTCGCCCGAGGGATCTGTCCCGGTTCTGCTGACAGAATTACAAGAAAACGAATTCTTTCACTGCCCGACATGGCAAACTCCTTTTCATCAACGCTTGGCGAGATAGATGTAGAACGAGATCAGCACAAGAATGGTCGTCGACAGCGCAATGGAACCATCCGGCTGGAGCCACTCAAACACATCCAGCACTCCGGGAATATCATCACGGTCCAGGCTCCGGGAAGCAGTCGTCAACGAAATAAACAGATCAATAACGGCAACGCCACCGATACCGACAAGAATCAATTCAACCGAACGATCAAGCTGGCTTTTTCGTGCCTCCAGCAGGCGGGAGATCTTGGAGCGAATCAAGCTCGTGCGCTCCAGGGAACCCTCAATCAGCTCGCCGAGATTCCAGGCCGCATACGCAGCTCTGACCACCTTGGCTCGCTCAGCCTGAACCCCGATGATGGCCTCATTGAATTCAAGGCGAGTGAATTCCAGATGGTCCAAGGTCTTCGTAATGTCGGCCATCAGCCGATGCAAATCTTTACTGCGGTGTCGCGAGCCCGCAAAGTCGTTAAGCTCCGAATAACTGGACTTCAGGATACCGCCGTATATCGACAACACGGCATTGTAAAGCTGGCAGACGGACAGGCCGCGCAGCCAGTTGTCCGCCTGAGCCTCGGCATCGTCCGCAACCGCCAGGATGTTGCCCGAGCCCACAAACTGTCTGGCCTCCAACAAAGCCTCCGTTGATCCGGTATACGACGCCCAAAGTCGCAGACTGTCTCCAAGCGGACCGTTCAGGGTGCTCGGAGGCGTCACCACGTATCGCCCTGTCCACAGCACATAGGTGTCTGGCGCTTCCGGCGAATCGAACGAAACATCCCGAAACACCGTAAGCTTCTTCGGATCTCGAAGGTACGAGACCGCGCCGGAGGCTTTGTATCGCCTGCTCTTGCGGAATCCGAGTGCGTACTGGTGAAACGCCGGGTATACCGCGTGCTCATAGACCCGTTTGGCCAGATTGGAAAGCGCGCCGTCCAGGCTATGCCCTCGGAGCAGATCACCAAGGCCAGATTCGCTGGTTTCAAAGGCCACATCCAGCTGGAGCAAGGCGACTGTGTCATCGTAAAGGTACAAACGACAGCACTCGATCGCACCTCCGTTGTTGACCAATAGTTGGCTGATATCAGAAGGCAAAGACACGTCACCCATCGCAACCGAGTAACATGCGAAGGGTTGGAAGAACGCTGGCAGGTTATCGTGCTCAAGCGTCCCGTAGCCATTGGCCCACGGCCATTCAAAGCTACTGAGGGTGTCGGTTTCAGCTAACAGATTGACCAATCCGCCGGCACTGGAGCCAGCCTCCGCCATCTGTTTCAGGGTATCCGCAGCGCGACGCTCGCTGTCTGCACTAATGGGCGATCGCACCGGCGACAGCGTTCGCACTTTTAGCATGTTGGATTTCCTATGGTTTATTTTCAGAGATTCGTCAGACATAAAACGTCCCGCAGTTTACCCTTGAATGCCACGCTTTGGTAAAACCAGTCATCGCCGACCACGCAACATGCTGTGTGCCACCCTGAAGAAGGAGAGCTCAAATGAACACCCCCTTGCCTTACTCCCAGGCCTGCGAAAACAACAAAGCCCCCATTCTGGAAAAACTGCGTGACGTCTTTATGGCACCAGGTACCGTCCTGGAAATAGGAACCGGCACCGGCCAGCACGCCGAGCACTTCGCTGCGGCTCTGCCACACCTGAAATGGCAGCCCACCGACCACCCCAGAGCGGCGCACCTGGCCGTTGCCCGACTGCAACAGGCCGCCTTGCCCAACGTCCTCCCAATCCTTGAGCTGGACGTAAACCAAATGCCATGGCCTGTGTCCGCCTGTCGATGGGCATTCTCAGCAAACACAGCTCACATCATGGCCTGGGAGGAAGTTGAAAAGATGTTTCAAGGTGTCGGCGCCTGCCTTCAAAAAGACGGTGCGTTCTGCCTGTACGGACCGTTCAAGCATAAGGGCGGGTACACCAGCGAGAGCAACAAGGCGTTTGATCAGTCGCTGAAATCCCAAGCACCCCACATGGGCATCCGAGATATTGAAGCCCTGTCTGAGCTGGCCGAGGCCGTTGGCCTGCAACTCCGGGACGATTTTGCAATGCCCGCCAATAATGAACTGCTGGTGTTTGTTAGGGGCATCTGCGAGCCGTAGCCAATCCGCACAGCGAGATTTGGGTCCTGCCACGAGTACAGAGAGGGCTCAGCACTCGATCAAAAGCCCATATGGCCGTTCAAGAGCTACCCGCACCTCGCCGATTGAAAACACCCTGGCGAATTCCGCAAATCGCTGCCCCTCAAACCATAACTGCACCACCGGCAGCGAGAAAATACCCTGAGCCGCACACAGCGCACCGGCTGATGCCTGGCAATCAATGTAGGCAGTAACCAGCTTCGGGAATTGTTCACTGGAAAGGCGCTCCAGTTGGGGCTTGATAGCCTGGCAGACGCCACAACTTGCCCCGCCATATAGCAGCAGCACCGCAGGGTTGGACTGCAGCAATGTTGAGAGCTCGTCGTCCGAGCAGACGTTTTGCATCATC
>NZ_DIHV01000041.1:4745-26123 GCF_002420325.1 Marinobacter sp. UBA5687 | reverse complement strand
CCACTAACGCTGGTGGTTACCAGTAAAGCACGCAAGAAAGAAGTTGAAGCCCAGGTGACCGAGGCGAAACTTCACGCAACCGTCTCCGTTGATACCCGCGAGGGCGCCGTTGAATCCATCAACGAGCTCACCGCTATCCTGAATAAAACGGGAACANNTAAAAGATTGCGCCCGGCCGTCGCCTGGGTATTCTCTCCTTCAGGATATCAGCATGTCAGATAAATTTTTCTATAAAGGTCGGCAAGATGCCCGCCAGCACCACACGGCTTACGGCGGCTTTCAGACAAACGCCAGCCAAAAGAGCGGCAGCAAGAAGTACCCACTAACGCTGGTGGTTACCAGTGAAGCACGCAGGAAAGAAGTTGAGGCCCAGGTGGCCGCGGCGAAGCTTCACGCAACCATCTCCGTTGATACCCGCGAAGGCGCCGTTGAATCCGTTAACGAGCTCACGGCTATCCTGAATAAAACGGGAACAGTCACCACAGCAAAATCTCCCTCCCGCAACGACGCCTGCACTTGCGGTAGCGGACTCAAATTCAAGAAATGCTGCGGCTGAGAGTAACCGGGGCATAGGGGGCATTATTATGATTGTATGCGGAGTAGAACTGACCGGCAGCGATGCGGTGGTGTGTATGCTGAATATGGACCGGGGCCAATTCAACCTGCCCGACTGCAAAGTACGCAAACTGTCGCTACCGAAAAACCACAGCCGGGACGACCTGAAAACGTTTCAGGCCACCTTTGCGGAGTTGATGGCCGAATACGGAGTGGCCACGGTCGCGATAAAAGAGCGGATGCAAAAAGGCAAGTTTGCCGGTGGCGCCATCAGCTTCAAAATGGAAGCCGCCATCCAGTTGATTGCCGACTCTGAGCTGAACGTGACCCTGGTGCCTCCGGCCCTGATCAAATCCACCCTGGCGTCCAACCCCGTGCCCATCACCTTTGCCGACACAGGCCTGAAAGTCTTCCAGGAAAATGCTTTTATTACCGCCTATGTGGCACAGCTTCAGGCTCGTTGAGGCGGCTATCAAGATAGTGTTCAAGCTCAGAGTTATCGTATATGATAACAAAAAGGCAAAGGAGCACCCATGGATTGGGAGATTGAATTCTACGACTCAGTAGGCGAAGAGTTGGCTAAGATGCCGCCAAAGATTCAGGCCAGAATGATTCGGCTGATGGAATTGATGGAGAAGCACGGGGCCAACCTTGGAGAGCCGCACACAAAGTCTTTAGGTGGTGAGCTGTTTGAAATCCGAGCAAAAGCCAAAGAAGGAATAGGTAGAGGAATCTTCTGCTACATGCAGGGCAAACGGATCATCATCCTGCACGTGTTTGTAAAAAAGGATCAAAAGATACCGAAGAAAGACCTAGAGCTCGCGAAAGAGCGTTTAAAGGAGGTCAAAAAATCATGAACTTCAAACAGTTCAGACAAAAGGCACTCGAAAATCCGGAAGTTCACCAGGAGTACGATGCCCTCCAGGAAGAATTCAGCCTGATCGACCAGTTGATCGCAATGAGGACTAAAGCAGGCCTTACTCAGGAAGACGTTGCGAAAAAGCTCGGAACCAACAAAAGCAACATCTCGAGGCTTGAGAGAGGCCGTAGCAACCCAAGCTGGGGAACGCTCAACAAATACGCAGCAGCCTGTGGCTTTCGGGTAAAACTGGAAGCAATTGAATACGACCCAGCCTCTCAGCATTGATCGCCAGTCCAATACGGTTTGGATTTGGGCAATTGCCAGGACTGAAGCAGGAAACGACTTCGCCATGACAAAACCCAAACGCATCTACCTGGCCGGCCCGGAGGTGTTTTTCCCACACGAAGAACACAACACTATCGTCGCCGAGAAAAAGCGCCTGCTGCGCGAAGCCGGCTATGAAGGCATAGACCCACTGGACACCGCCCTGACGTTTTCCGACGAGGAAGCGAAACCGGCGCGCGGCCACCGGATCTACCAGGCCAACCGCGAACTGATGGACAGTTGCGACGCCGTCATTGCCAACCTCACCCCCTTCCGAGGCATCAGTGCGGACCCGGGCACGGTGTTCGAAGTCGGCTACATTATCGGCCAGGGCAAAGCTGCATTCGGATTCACAATGGACCGCAGGCACTACCGTGAACGCGCGGGCGCAGCCGATCGGGATGAACTGGGCCACAGCATTGAAGACTTCGAGATGAGCGACAACCTGATGATTGAATGTGGCCTCCAGGAGTCCGGTGGCCAGCTACTCGTGGCAGAACAGCCCGGCGAACACCGGTTTTTCTCGGCTGAACTGTTCCGCCGTTGTGTTCAGGCGCTGATAGACTACTCCAACTCCAGGTAATACTCACTCGCTACCGCCAAGTTCTGCCTGAGTAATCTGATATATTTCCGGACTCTAGGCTTCCCAAAACGCTGCAAGCTCAACCACCTTAAAGCCGTGGCAGTCCCTCTCCGGCATATCACTGGGCAAGTTCGGGGCCGCCCCCTGCTCCAGCAAGGCGCGATAGAGCTGTTCCGCTCCTTGTGCGGTCGAAGTAAGCGCAGCCGGTAGAATATCTATTGTCGATAGCCTAGACCGGGTTGTTCCCAATATCGGAGAGCAATCCAATCGGTGCCAATTCCGCAGTGACAATTGTGAAGCTACCAATACCAAGTGCGGTCACGGCAACCCAATCACGCCAGGTTGTGGTTCTAGCGTACATTTTTCTCACCTCCCTGCGTTGCGCCATGAGACTGTGTGCCCAACCGGTCTTCCTTGAAGGCCAATTTTGCCGCTGTAATGGCATTCATTGCGGCAGGAATTCCCGCATATACAGCAACTTGGAGGACAATCTCGACAATTTCCTCTTGCGTCACTCCAATATGCAGCGCTGCGCGCATATGAAACTCCAATTGGCCTGGTGCCGTGCCTACGGCAGACAACATGGCGACAGTGAGCATCTCTCGTGTTCTAAGTGATAACCCCTCACGCGCCACTACATCAGCAAAGGAAAACCCGAGAAGTATTTCTACAGCCTCGCTGTGAAACTCATCAAGGCTTGCGGCAACCTTTCCCGGCGCGGCCGGGTCGAGTGATTCGAGTAGATTTAAAGCTTGAGTGCGGCGATCAGAGCCTGGAGAACTCATACATTCACCCCCTTCATGCCTTCCTCGCTGTAACGCTCACCCACTACTGGCAGTGACTCAGTGGCGGTTTCGAGCTCCCGCTGCTCCGCTACGGTAAGACTGACATCTGCTGCTGCGACATTCTCTTCTAGGTAGCGCAACTGCTTGGTACCAGGGATTGGAACGATATCGTCCCCTTGGGCTAACAGCCACGCCAATGAGAGCTGAGCTGGCGTGCACCCTTTAAGCTTGGCTTTTTCAGCTATAACATCGGCAATTCGGCGGTTCGCGCCGATTGCTCTTTCCGCAAACCGTGGGAGGTGAGCACGAAAGTCGTTATGATCGAACTCTCCAGGGTCTTGAAATCGCCCTGTCAGAAAACCTCGGCCCAGGGGGGAGTATGGAACAAAACCAATACCCAACTCACGGCATGTCGGCAGAACATCGCGCTCTACCTCTCGAGCCCAAAGTGAATACTCAGTCTGAATAGCGGTAATCGGGTGCACCGCATGAGCCCTTCGTAAGGTTTCAGCGCTCACTTCACAAAGACCAATACGGGCGATTTTCCCTGATTGAATGAGCTTCTCAAGCCCGCCAATCGTCTCCTCTATTGGCTCCTCCGGATTGACGCGATGCACGTAATACAGATCGATTTGCTCAATTCCTAACCTACGAAGAGAGGCTTCGCATGCCCTGCGCGCATAGTCGGAACCGTTCTTCAAGCTCCGCTTATATTCGCCAGGATTACGCACAATGCCGAACTTAGTCGCGACGTGAACAGGCGCCTTACTACCGGCTAGAAATCGACCGATAAGCTCCTCATTGTGGTGCGGCCCATACATGTCGGCGGTGTCGAAAAAGTCAACGCCGAGCTCCACCGCCCTTTCCATTACACGCAACGACTCACTGTCATCACGGGGCCCATAGAACTCGCTCATCCCCATGCACCCTAATCCGATCGATGAAACGGAGAAGCCTGTTCCAAGCACTCGTTTTTCCATGTCTGACTCCTTGATGTCTAGAACTAAATCGTGACAGACTCGAAAAATGGAAAATACAAACAAATTTGGCAAAAGGATTTCCATTATCGGAAACGAGATGCCGAGGGGCATGGTTTGGGATGACACCCGCGCCTTTCTGGCAGTGGCCCGTTGCGGCACGCTAAGCGCCGCAGCCCAGAACTTGAATGTAGGCATTGCGACACTTTCACGTCGCATCGAGCGGCTTGAGTCGGCACTAAAACTTCCGCTTTTCGTACGTCAGCAATCGGGATACGAGTTAACTGAGGACGGTGCTGAGTTGATAGAAAAGGCCGAAGCCTTGGAGGCTGCAGCGCACGCGTTTGCCGTAGGCGCAGACACCCAAGCGCAGATGAGTGGCCACGTGCGTCTGGCTACAGCGGAAAATGTCGCCACCGAACTCATACTGCCGGAACTCCCGGCATTTCGAGCCCAATACCCCGATCTGTTGGTTGAGCTGGTTACAGACATATCAACCGCCAACCTGCATCGACGCGATGCGGATTTAGCATTGCGAATGGTGCGGCCAGAAAGGGGCAACGTCACACTTCGTGCTCTTGGCACCTTGGGGTATGGACTCTACTGCAGCACGTCCTATGAGCTAAGACGTGAGAGCAACCCGGACCTAGGTTACTACGATACGGATGATTTCATTACCTGGGGGGAAATGTACTCACATTTGCCTGCCGCTCAGTGGATAGAGCGGATCTTGCGTGGAAGAAGACCCGCCCTGACAACCACTTCACTAGCCACCCAGGTGGCCGCAGCAAAGGCAGGGCTTGGGCTCGCACTGTTGCCACATTTCATCGCTCGGAACTCAGGACTCGTTTGTGTCGACACCGATCTTGGAGTCGATCAGCCTATCTATCTCGTCATACAAACCGACTTGGCAAAGTCTAGACGAATCAGGGCCCTGGCAGACTTTCTAATAGACGTGGTGGCCAGAAACAGTGAGCGCTTGGGCGGGTAACGTATGCCTCCATTTCTTCTAGCTACACGCAGATCTATTTCAGCGCTGCGCTGATCGTCGACTCGCATTCAAAGTAGCTCACTCGCTGCCGCCAAGTACTACCCGAATAACCTGATACATTTCCGGATTCCGGGCCTCCAAAAACACCGCAAACTCAAACGCATTGAAGCCATGGTAGTCCTTCTCCTGCATATCAATTGGCAGGTTCGGGTCCGCCCCCAGCTCCAGCAAGGCGTGAAGGTAGTCCACATTGGCATAGAGTACGGCCTCATGCACCGGCGTCAGCCCGTTGTAATAGCCATTCACCGGCTCTCCCCGTGCCGCAAAATGCCGAAGCAACCCATAGCCTCGGCGCGTCATGATCGAGTCAGGTTCGTGCGTATCCAGCGTAGTGCCCACAAAATTAACCAGAGGCTGAGAACAACCGTCCATCGCGGTCATCGCTTTACCACAGCGCTCATAAGGCCAATCGAAATTTGTCAGAAGCCAGTAGGCAACGGCAGGCCGGATCGCCAGGCTGTTGAAATCCGAAGGGCTCCAGGGCACTTCTTCGGGATCAAGAATCGCTATGACGGATAACCCCCAGGCATCGGAGCCAAACGCCCAGGTGCGATAAAACATCGGATATAACGTCAGGGCAATCACCAAGGCCCCTCCGCAAAGCGTCAGTGCCTTTTTGTGACTCAGGAAATATTTAATCAGCACGCTATTCATCCT
This sequence comes from Marinobacter sp. UBA5687, assembly GCF_002420325.1. NCBI lineage: Bacteria > Pseudomonadati > Pseudomonadota > Gammaproteobacteria > Pseudomonadales > Marinobacteraceae > Marinobacter > Marinobacter sp. UBA5687. The sequence continues at coordinate 20,329 of NZ_DIHV01000041.1, read as the reverse complement.
TGAGGAAGTCAACAATGCCGACAGATGCTCCTCACAAGAGCAAGCCGACAATTAACAACACTGCAACGCAACCATACAAAAGCAACGGAGGCACTACCGCCCACAGGGTCATTCGCAAAGGCAATTGTGTGGATACATCACCAATTTTCGCCGCTGAGCGATTAAGCCGGCTTGATGGTACTGACCGAAGAACAAGAAACGTAAATACATAGCCGCTTCTCATTAATCGGCCCAGAGGGTCGTTGCCCCAGATTTTCCGGTGTTCCAGTGCAGAGGTTCCAGGGCGAGAAATTCTTTCCTCGATTGTCGACACTCGAGAGAAGGCCAACGTTAGCATGATGCATAGTGAAACCAATCCCAAAACAAGCGCTCCAGCCCCGATGAATGCAGCTGTTATCTGGAGCGTGTCATTCATCTATCGTTACCTCGTAAATTACTTCACCAACATCTTCACCGATGCCTCCAACTACTGCCCCGCCGGCGAAACCGCCAACACCCGCCATTATGATTCCGCATGCGATACCACCTGGGCCTGCTGTCGCAAGCCCTATGGCCCCACAAACTAATGGTCCAGCAAATGCACCCGCGCTGCCACCAATGGCAGAACCAGATAGTCGACCACCTTCGACGTACTTAACGCGCCTGCATTCAGACGCTTGTCCTGCTGTGCACGCCGCATGAATTTTCATTCCCGAAGCAGCAACATCGAGCCCAATCGAGAGATAGCCAACACCCTTTGCATACTTGGCGCCCGCCGCAACCCGCTCAAAATTGGTGGCGTATCCGGGTATGTCACCCACCCCAGCCTTATTCCAGTGATTAACAATACTTTTCGACGACAACCCCAGCGCTCGTTTCAGCTTGGCATCGTCATCCAGCGACATTCCCCGGCGGGCAATGCTTCCCAAAGCAAAATCCAGTTCCTTGAAAAGCGCCCGCCGTTTCTCGAAGAACTCCGAATGGTTTAGATGGCCGTGTTTGCGGTAACTCTCCTGATGAAGACGCTCAATGTTCCTCAACGTCTTCTCAATACTGCTGATCTGCTTCGACACCATCACGGCGCCTGCACCCAGCCCCGCCGAACCCGTTGAGGTAATGGCTTCCAACAAGTCATAATACTTAACGAGGAACTCCGCCTCGTCCTGCTTCAGCGACCTCACCTGAGCATTTACGCTAGCAGCCACCTCCATCAATTCGGCTTCTTTCTGGGTGCATTCCGTGCTCTCAGGGTCGCCCAATACAATCATCTCACCGGGCAACACCTGTGCGCCAAGATCCGGATTCAACCAGTCAAAGCTATTTGGTTTTGCCGAGGCATCGCCGTACAGAGCGCTCAACAATTCTGTTTTGCTCATGGGTGCCTGAACGACATGGAAGCCCGGCTCTATCTCGGGCTCTGGCTGACCATTAGTTGGAGTTGAAGTCACACCTGGCCCAGTCATACTGGATGCTACCGGCCCACCTGCCACAGGATTACTCGCACCACTCCCGGAACCATTGGTCCTTGGTGATGCAGGAATAGCGCTGCCAGAGTGAGTAGCAGGAGGTGCCGCCCGTGAAGCGATCTTTGACGGCGCGGGTGAGATCCCTGAAAACGGCGCAGGCGAATGGCTATCACCAATCACAACGCTACCAGTGCCGATCGTGACACCACCACAAGAGATTGCACTGCCAGTCACAGCGGCTGGAATGCCATTAATCAGTACCGTTGCAGAACCCGCAGCAATAGCACGAGGATGAGGAGGGTGCTTTGGTTTGGAGTGTGGCGAGAGAGGGTCGCCAACGCGGGCGACGGGCTTGCCATCAATCAACACATCGGGTGAGCCGGCAATCACCGGAGTGGGAGGGAATCCTTGGTGGTCTGTTCCCAAGTCACCCAACAGCACAACTTTCTTGCTCATTCCTGAATCCTTCTATCCTTGAAGATTTACGCAGACTTCCCTGGGCCGCCGTCAATGGCAACCAACCAAGACATGGTAAACAAAGCCGAATGATTTCCCAAGCATAGCCGGGCGCTCAATAACCATAACGTGATATCAATACGCCGAGGGGGCCAAGGATTGTCGTCGGTAGCAGCTTAAGGATTAACCGGTTTTACCACTAACTTTACTCACAAAAGCTGTGGATAACTGTGTTGGAAACCTCGGATTAAACACTCTCAAGCCCCGTGTCGCGGGGGCTCGGGAAACTTGATGCAAAAATGGACGATGCGCAGTTAGGCACACTGCCCCAGCGCAGACGCGTTACATTTCGTCAGCAACACAAGTGTCTCAGCAGTTACCCTTTTTCGCCTGGCCCGGTGGGCAGAAATGGCCGCGAGACTTCCGGTAAGACCCACGATCATCGTCATACCGACGGCGATCATAATCATAATCGCGATCGTGTTCCCTTTGGTCCCGGGTAGTCACGGCCGTTCCCGCTGCCGCACCGACAGCACCGCCAAGAATCGCTCCGTCTCTGCCACCCACCTCGTTGCCGATGGCGGCCCCCAGTGCGCCGCCAATACCTCCACCCAGCGCGGCTTCGGCGGTATCACCCGCAACGGCACCCAACGAGGTGGCACTCAGAGACAGAAAAACGAGCAGTGATTTCATATTCATGATGTAAATCCCATGGTTCAGGTGGTCTGACTTGTCCTGTATCGCGGGTGGGAGACCCTGTTCTCATCGCCCCACCAGGCACCTGTCAGTTTTGAACCATTCGAGAATAACAGAGTCACACGAGAAGCCACCCCTTACATTTTATTTATACTTCAACAGGTTACAAATCCTTAACAGCTGGCTTCCGGGTTCAGATGCACGATCAGCGGCTAGACTGGGCAGACCGGAGGCGGCAACGTCGGCCTGATTCCTGAACAGCTTTATCACGAACTTTACTCACAAAAGCTGTGGATAACTGTGTTGGAAACCTAGGGTTAACCAGGCGACAACCTTGCGCCACGGGGGCTCAGGAAAGTTGATGCAAAAACCGACGATAGCAATGAATCTGCCATAAACAGGGCGCCGAAACTCAATAGGAAACGATAGACCCCATCATCGTACTCACCTCAACTGGCTATCCTTACTGCCCCGCCGATTAAAACCGCGTGATGTCGATTGCTGCTTCTCAAGCGCAGACTGGCAGGCAATACAAAGCCGAACACCCGGAATTGCCTTACGGCGAGCTTCGGGAATCGCCCGGCCACACTCGTCACAATAGAGCGCACTCTCACCGCTACCAAGCTGACTCCGTGCCCTTTGCACTTCATCTTCAATACTCGCATCTATCTGATCCTGAACAGCGCCGTCCCGTGACCATCCACCAGCCATAGCGTTCTCCGATCATCAATTGAATTGATTCAGCCTAGGGCACAAGAGGGTAGGCCGCCCTCACCTGCCTCATCACAATCCTGGCATCTTCCGGTTTCAAACCCTGCTTTCGCAACTGCGGCATCACCATCGCGCCCACAGCCTTACACCGAGATTGATCAATGCCGTACTTTTGGAACACATCGGCAATGGCCTGCGGTTGGGCATCCGGATTGGTTTTTAGCAGCTTGCCAATGTCGATGGCACAGGCCTGCTCTTCAGGGGCAGTGTTCTGTTTACTACGCCAGATCAGGACAGCCACGATGGCGGCGAAAACACCGATGATCAGAAACTTCATGGCAAGGCACCTTTGTCCCGGCTTTTCCTAGCGAATACCCTGCGCTTGCAGCCACTGACTGATCTGGGCCTGATTCATGGCGCCACTCTGGCGCGCCACCTCCCGGCCGTTCTGGAACAGAATCAGGGTCGGTATGCTGCGAATCGCAAACTGACCGGCCGGCCCGGGGGCTTGTTCCGTATTCAGCTTGGCAAAGCGCACTTTCCCGCGCCAGGCCTTCGCGGCCTGCTCGAACTGGGGCGCCATCATTTTGCACGGGCCACACCAACTGGCCCAGAAGTCCACTAACACAGGCAGATCGCTGCGCCCGGTGTGGGTAGCAAAGGTCTGCTCCGTTAGCTCCAGAACCTGATCCGGCCAAAGCGGTTGTTTGCAGGCGCCACAATTGCCGCCGGAGGACAACTTGTCGGCCGGTACGCGATTCACTTTGTGGCAATGGGGACATACCAGGTGTCGAACGTCAGTCATGATGAACGGGCCTCTGATTGGCTGATGGTAGAAATAATCAGGGCAGGAGAAGAGAAATCAAGAGGCACAAGCACCATGCTACTGTCGATAAAACAGTCGGAATTTACAGCCCCGGCGCCAAGCGGTATCAATGTGTTTCGGTTTTCCGAAGTTTTTTTATAGGAATGTGCCCCAACCTATTAGGTTGCAACTCAAATAAACCATCAGAGGGAATCTTGATGACACAGATTATCGAACAGTTTCTCGAAGTTTCGAGCACTTACCTGCTATCACCCTGCGACAGTGACTGCTGCCACAAATCCGCTGCCTGATCTGGTTGCCCCTGAAACCACAGGGTAATGCCAGGCAACGGCCAGAGTGCTGCCCCCCTCGCTTAAAAAAGCTTATCCCCTTGTGTAACGAGTGGGTTCCCCGTAAAAAGGCACAGGAATCACAGCGGCCAACCCTCAGACAAGGCCATCATCCATCCCAGGAGTGTTAACCGTGATTGTTCGCGAGCGCCCCGGCCCACTCCGGCTGTTGCTGGCCTGGAAAGGGTCTGTTGTCCCCCACATTCTGCCGCACATTCTGCTTACGGGAATGTTTGCAGCCGCCGTTACCTGGGTTTCGCGCCACCACTACCTCGACGGCATGGTCGACTACACACTTCTGCCGTTCACGATCATGGGCATCGCCCTGTCCATCTTTTTAAGCGTGCGCAACACCGCCACCTACGACCGCTGGTGGGAAGCCAGAAAACACTGGGGGCATATGGTGTACGAATTTCGCAGCCTGGCCCGGACTGGCACCATTTACCTGAGCCCGGAGCGACGGCGGGAGCTTCTGACCCGATGCCTCGCTCACGCTCACCTGCTGCGCGGCCAGTTGCGGGGAGAAGATGTACGGTCTGATCTGCCGGGGTCACTGGCACCCGAACTCATTGACCAGGCCCTGAGCACCCGCAACCCCGCCGCCTTCATGCTGCACCGGGCCGGAGATGTACTCGCCGAAGCCCACAAGGCGGGCGACCTGGATTCTGTAGCAACCGCGGCCGTAGACCAGCACCTTCATGGCCTCGCGGGCATTCAGGCGGCCTCGGAACGCATTGCCCTCACCCCGTTGCCCTTTGCCTACACCCTGCTGGCTCACCGCACGGCGTATGTGTTCTGCTACCTGCTCCCGTTCGGGCTGGTAGGCGTCGCAGGCTGGTTTACGCCGGTGTTCACCGCCATCGTGGCCTACACGTTTTTCGGGCTGGATCGCCTGTCTGAACAGCTTGAGTTTCCCTTTGGCCGACACACCAACGACCTGCCGCTGGATGCCATCTGCCGCATTCATGAAATCAGTGTTGCCGAAGCCCTGGGCGACCCGGCACCCGAACCGCTGCAGCCGGTCAAATACCAGTTGCAGTAAGGGCCCGGCAGTTACAACGGCCTGCGCCCGGTTCTCTCCAGCCGCTCGCTCACCCATTTGTGATACAGCTTTGCCAGCGCAGGCCGAATTACCGGCAAACCAATCAGCCAGGCAAGCGGTTTCAGCAGCCAGACCCGCGACATCAACAGGATATAGGCATCCAGTTCCCGGTGGATGTTGCCCTGGCCATCCTCCACATGGAGCTCCTGAAGCGCGGCTTGCGGGTCTATACCACGTTCCTCCAACTCCTCATCACGGCCGGTGATATCCACCCACTCCACCGATTCGCCGGTCCTGCCTGCGAGTCGTTCATAGAGCCTGCGATCCTTGACACAGCTCGGGCAGGCGCCATCGTAGAACACACGAAGCTGATCGCCTGGTGCCGTCATCGCTATCCCCCCTGTTTGCATCACATTCATCTGACTACACGATAAAGCACTGCGTGGCTCCCGTTAACCCTTCCGATCTCAGACATAACCCGCCAGAGGCTGTACCATCGCCCTGAAATGCCAGGCGCGTTTCGATCATTGTCTGGCTCGCAGGCTTTTTGTTCGTGAGTCTCAGATAGCTTATTGCTCATGGATGACGCCGCTATTCAGCCAGCAAACATCAGCACCACACCAAGCCCGTAGAGCACCATGATTGCCAGGCTCTCCGCACCGATTCTTCCGACGCCGTAGCGTTCCCGACGTATCAGCCCCATGATCAGGATGGCCGACATCAACAGGGTCAGTGCGACCCAACGTTCCGAATCGAGGGTCATTGCATGGTAGAGCGAGCCTTGCCGGTAAGCGATGTCCGAGGCGGCCATAAACAGCGTATCGAAGGCATTCCCGCCGATGATGCCGGCCACCGCAAGTGTGAGCGCACCCCGCCTTACCGCGGCAACCGACGTGACCAGCTCAGGAATAGACGTACTGATTGCAGTCAGAAGAACACCAACGATTGTCTGGCTCAACCCGGCTTCCGCGCTGATGGTGGTGGCGGCGGGCTCCAACACCAGGCCAGCCACGCCAAGCGTGGCCATAAGCACCAGAAATTCGGTCCAGAGACGGCTCAATGATGGCAAGCTGCTCTCGCTCTCCGGCTCGTCCTGCCGGGTATCGCTGGTAACGGAGGGGTACCACATGGGGTTGTCGCCGGCACCCTGTATGAGCCGGGTGCCATAGAAATAGAAGCCCAGCAGTATCGGGGTAACTGGATGGATGTTCCAGACGGTCACATCCGGCAAGGTCGGCGCCAGAAGGAGCAATGCCAGGAGCGCGATCAGCAGTCCGTTCTGCATCATGTTTGGGGCCGAGGCCGCCGCGTGTTCCAGGTTTGCACGACGATAGACCATATCGGCAATTGCCAGGAAAAAGGTCTGTACCGCGATGCCCCCGAGGGCGTTACTGACAGCCAACTCCGGGTGCCCGCGGTAGGCTGCTGTTACCGAGAGCACCGAACCACTGAGGGAGGTCGCTGCCCCCAGGAGCACGGCGCCAGCGGTTGCCTCACCCAGCCCGGTCCGATCGGCGAGCTGGTCGACCACCCGTGTGATGCGTGTGCCCGCAATCGCAATGACCAGCGCACAGACGCTGAAAACCACGATGCTCTGTGACAGCGTCCAGCTGTCCAGATCCATGATCGGCAAAGTCATCCTCCCGTTGCCTCTGAAGCCTACCGCGCAGCCAACTCGAAACGCGCGACAGCGGCCCGCGCGCGTAGCCGGGCAGATAAGCGCTGCTTTAGTGAAACAAGCCCGCTTCACGCCCATAGTGGCGAGATCCAGTGCCACCTTACAGCCCTTGGCTGAGGTTTCCCAACGGTATCACCGTTATCCCATCCCTAGACAACAAACCCATGCACTAGCCTATGATGCCAATGCAACGCTGACAGGATGACTTTCATGGCGACGAGAAACATAGTGCTCACGGACCATCAATCCCAGGTATTCGATCACCTGGTTGCCTCGGGCCGTTACCAAAATGCGAGTGCGGTACTTCGAGCTGTCCTGAGAATGGTCGAAGAAGCCGAGTTCTTATACGTCACGAAAATGAATGACCTCAGAGCCGCCATCGATGTATGCGAGGAAGACCTCGAGGCTGGCAAAACCAGAACCTTTACGGGTGACGAGTTCGCTACGTACCTTTCTGAACGCGCAGAGCAAACCATAAGGAAAAATCGGGATACCTGATTACGATGAAACCATGGAAGGTTATTCATACAGACGCTGCTCTAGCCGATCTCTACGCTATTATCGAGACCACCCTTGAATAATTGTAAGCGTCTGGCCATCACACCTTGTCAGGTGTAGCCGGCGTCCAGTTGTGGGGCAATAGCTCATCGATGGCACTGTTTTTCTGCGTCGGCAGGCGGGTCAGCACATCTTTGAGGTAGGCATACGGATCATGCCCATTCAGCTTCGCCGACTGCATCAGTGTCATCACAGCCGCAGCACGTTGGCCACTACGCAGTGACCCTGCGAACAGCCAGTTGCTGCGCCCCAGCGCCCAGGGCCGGATCTGGTTTTCCACCCAGTTGTTATCGATGGGCACAGCACCATCGCCCAGGTAGCGCGTCAGCGCCTCCCACCGTTTGAGACTGTAATCCAACGCTTTGGCCGTGCCGGAGCCATCCGGCACTTTCTGGCGATGCACCAGCATCCATTGATGCAGCGTATCGGCAAGTGGTTTGGCTTTGGTTTGTCGGATCTCCCGGCGCTTATCCGGTGGCAGGTCTTTGGTATCCCGCTCGATCTCGTAGAGGGTACCGATGTATTCCAGTGCCTTGGCCGCCAGTTCACTCTTGTTGGCCTCGTGCAGATCGTAGAACTTGCGCCGGGCGTGGGCCATGCAGCCGATTTCGGTAATGCCGTTGCCGAACCCGGCCTTGTAGCCGGCGTAATCGTCACAGACCAGCTTGCCCTGCCAGTCACCCAGGAAGGTGCGGGCATGTTCACCCGCCCGGCTTGGGGCGAAGTCATAAACAGTGGCTTTCAGGTCCGAGAACGGCGTGGTGCAGTAGGCCCAGACGTAGGCCTTGTGGGTTTTCTTCTTGCCCGGGGCCAGCATGCTGACCGGGGTTTCATCCGCGTGCAGTACGCTGTGCTCCAGCAAGGCGTTTCTCAGAGCATCCGCCAGGGGTTGCAACTGCACACCGCAGGCACCGACCCATTCGGCCAGAGTGGAGCGAGGGATTTCCAGGCCGGCGCGACCGAAGATGCGCTCCTGACGGTACAGTGGCAGATGGTCCGCGTACTTGGCCACCAGCACCTGAGCCAGCAGGCCGGCAGTGGGGATGCCCTTGTCGATCACTTGCGGTGGTACCGGTGCCTGGATCAAGGTCTCGCACTTGTCGCAGGCCCACTTGCCCCGGATGTGGCGCTCCACCGTGAACTCGCCCGGGACGTAATCCAGCTTCTCGCTGATGTCCTCGCCAATACGCTTGAGTTGGCAGCCGCAACGGCATTGGGTGTTCTCAGGCTCGTGGTGGATCAGGGTGCGGGGAAGTTCCGGCGGTAGCGGTGTACGCTTGGGTTGCTGCTTTGGCCGAGCGGCTTTTTGTTCCTCGGTCATTGCCTGTTCAAGCTCGGCTTCGATAGCAGCAAGGTCACTGTCGATCAGTTCGTCCAGCAGTTTCCCCTGAACCGCATCGAGTTGTTCACTGCGACGGGCGTACTTGTGACGCTTGAGGATGGCGACTTCGTGGGTCAGCTTCTCGATGATGGCGTTGCTGCGCACCAACGCCCGCTCCTTCCGGCCCAAGACTTGATCCTTGGCGTCCAGAGAGTCCATCAGTTCCGTCGCCAGGGCACGGAGCTGATCGGCAGAGAGTTGGTTGATGTCGGGGCGCTGAGTCATGCCGCCTAGTATGCCAAGCCCTTGTGCTGCAAGCGATTCGCAGTTTTGGCTATGGCGATATCACTCAGCTTGTGGTTACAGAATGGAGATAACGCCATCGGCCCCAAGACGTTGCCAGGGCAGGCCCTGAACCAGCGCTGATAGCTGTTCCTCAGTCAGGCGCAGTTGGTCACCGCGCCAGGTTTCGCCCCAGTGGAATTTGCCCCGGTTCAGCCGGCGGGCACACAGCCAGATACCCAGACCATCGTGGATCAGCGCCTTCATCCGGTTGCCCCGTTTGTTGGCGAACAGATAGGCGCAATGCGGCCTGGCTGAGCCAAAGACCTGAATCACCCGGGCCAAGGCCTTGTCCGGCCCCGCCCGCATATCCAGCGGTTCGGTGGCCAGCCAGATCTCGTCGATACGGATCATCCCAACAGGTCCCGGAGCAAAGCAGCACATTGAGTGGCCTGCTCCGCAGGCCACTCAACCACAACCGCACCGCCGGCGCGGGGAATCTCGATGCGGATGGTGCTACGCTTGTCTGAGACTGATTGGTTGCTCGGTGCAGAGGGTGCCGCAGGCAAATTAACCGGAACAAATCCCGGTGTTGCTGATGTTTTATCCGCTCGCTGCGCTTCACTTATCCAGCGCCGGACCATGTTGGCGTTGAGACCGTTATCCAGCGAGATTCGGGAAACGGAGGCACCGGGCTCCAGACACTGGGCAACAATCTGGGCTTTGAATTCCCGGGAAAACCGGCGACGGCGTTGGTAGGGCTTGGTTACGCTTAATTCGTTCATGTTAAGTGTCCACTAGAAAATAAGTGGACACTATCCTGACGGCGACAGCGCCAGGCTCAAGATGGGATTACCGGACGCTTACGAATAATTCGGGATACTGCAGCTGAAACGTATACCTAGCAAATCGAGATGACGATCAGGGAGCGTGAAGAAGCAGGAAACCTTGCGCCAGTCCTGAAACACAGATCAGACATTTGGACGGGATCTCGACCTATCCGCTTGCAGGAGAGGGCAAAATAGGTAAACCATAGCGAGCCGTTTTTTAAGCGTAGATAGCCCGCTCCCTCGCATCTCGTTCTCGGTCAGGGTCTTCCTGGCTTGGCGTGGCTGAAATGGCATCTAGGTAGTCGGCGGGAACGCCGGTTTCTTTCGCACCAACGATAACGTGATTCAAATACCACGAGTGAGGCAGCAAAGAGGGATCCGTTGACGTTGCACAGTAGGTGAAAGCGTCAACGGAATTCCCAAGGGCATCCGTAACAGTGACACGCTTTTCATCGTAACCGAAGCCCAAGCCCTCAGCTTTATCCAGCGGGCCCTTCTCGCTGCGCGGTATCTCAAACAGCGCGCCAATGACAAAGTCCTCCGGATTTCCGGTAAACAGTGCGTCGCATTTTGCGGATTGGTCCATCCTGCTCCACTTATGAAACCGAAGGACGTGCTCAAAGAGTGTGAACGTACCGATGCGCTCCGCGCTTGGAACCCTCGCTCTTAATCTGAGGAGTGACATATTCGAGCCGTAAGCGAAATACTTCATGCTTCCTCTTTTTTTTGCCCTGTTCACTCAGGAACCTGGAGTAATAATCTTAACGAAACCGGGACGGGGCTATTTTTCCATCTTCAACCAGGAACTTACTACCTCCGGCCTGGTCCGGGAAAAATGAATCTGTGCCAGTTTCTCTCTTCTAACTCAAGCCACCAGTTTTTATTGTTTTACATTTCACGCTTTTCCTCGATGACCTCAATCGCTATCCTGCGACTCTTTTTCGAAGGGAGAGATTTATTGTGTCGGACAACACATCTACAGCGAATGCCACCGGATGGACCAAAAAGTTGGCGACGAAGACCCTAACCGGCATCACTGCTCTCATTGCCGTCCTTTGGGCCATCCTCGAATACATGTTCCCGGATCCACTCATATACTTCTACAGCATCTGGAAACCTGAGTACGTAATTGTCCTCTTCACTATTTTCGTTTCCCTCATCTATTTTTCTATATTTATTTGGACGTACCTAAAAAGCAAAGTTCTATTCTTTATTTCCGCTTTTCTTCTTTACTTTTTAACATCGTTTGCTTTCTTTATCCTGGGAAAAGAATATCAAGATCCAACGTTCAGTGATGGAATGCCCACCGTTACCGCCGAGAGTGGTAGCGTTTACTATCGCGGCATAGAGTTTGAGCACAACAACTGTAGCCGGGAAGGTGAGAGCATCGCCTGCACTATCGAAGTTTTTAATGCTAGATCTCAAAAGCGAGTTAGCGTCAACTCCTGGCGGCTCGTTATGAAGGATGGGGCAGTGTTTAACGATGTTGAATTGTTCAGAGGAGGCCAGAAACAACGTTGGAGCTCTGCTAGCCTTGACCTCCCACAAGGAGCAGAAGCGAAGCTCGAGGTCGTCTTCTATGGAGTCGCTCAAAAATACTCTGATATCTTAAAGCTAGGATTTGAAGTTCAAAATCAGGAGTTTGGATTCAAATCTATTTCAATTCTGTAGATCATATTTGAGTTTTCAGGGGCGTAACGCCCCTGCTTTAAAAGGGTTTCGAAACCGGGCGCGAGATAACGCATCATCGGGAAATAAATCTATACCCGTTTTCTTAGTTGAGATTATTGAAAATAATTACCAAAACCAAAGGCGCTATTACCCATAATAAAATATGGAAAAGAGGGCTCCATGCTTGGCCTTTTGCGTCGGCTATCCGTGCAGCCTCCGAATAAGCATCAGCATCTATCTTGCGACCAGAATCAGGAGCGTGACTCAATTCTGATTCATCTTTAAGTGATCTTACTCGGAACTGTATATAAAGCGCTTTGGTCTTTTCTGGATTCCCACTAGATTTTTCTATCGCCTTTGCATATAGGCCATGGCGGACGACACCATTCTCGTACTCTTCGATCACTTTTGCGTAGAATCTCTCTTCCTCCATTCTCGCCTGAGCAGATCGCTTCTTAAGTGAATCGAACATTCCTTTTCCTCCCACCACACCCGCCCGCAGCGTTTGGGTTCATCAATACCATTTGAATATGCTAGCTCTTCGACCCGCCGATAGCATGATCCTAAGAATAGTTGATCGAGCCACTCTATGGCTAGCTATGCCCTGCGACCGCCAAATATTTGAGATCGGGTATCAACATCATTTATTCGTTACTGCGAAGATGACGCCCAAGAGCCTGTCATGGCGCATTGGCGAACCACCACATCTGCATCCACTTGCGCACGAACTATCACCGACAGTTTCTGGCGCTTCGCCTAAAGCCACCCCAGCGAGCACCATGAACGAACTTACTCCTGATGGATCTCCCGGCCTTCTCCGCTCCACTTCTGCTAACATCACTCAACATAAACTACTTTTAACTCTCGTATGGCTTTCGCAATGTCTCATCAAATCAATCGGTTCGTAGTTCTGGCGCTCGGTTTCGTCATGATATCTGGCTGCGCAACGCAAACGATCAACACCAGCTTCAACGCCCTTCCATCAGACGATTCAATGGCATATTTCTCAGAGGGCTGGATCATCCAGAAGCAGGAGTCTGATGACTATGTGGTTCAGATGGCTGTCCGGGATGGAAAACAGGCGTGGGAGGCAATCACTGGCCTTCTCTTCGTTCAAAACAAGTCTGAAAAACCCGTGAACGTCAGTGTGGAAAACATCTCCTTTCAGCAGGACGAGTACTCGATTGACCTTCTTTCTTACAACGAACTGACTCAACAACACATCAGTCGCGCTCAATCCCGAAGAACTGCACTTGCCCTCAGCGCCATGGCCCAGAGCTTCAGTGCTGCCCAGCCTCAGACCACCACAACCTATGGTTCGGGAACTGCATACGGAAGCGGAGGGACTACAAGCTACTATGGCACCACTCAGTCATACACCCATGACCCTGCTGCCTCAGCGGCAGCTCAGGCTCAGATTCAAGCCAACGTCCAGGCCGGCGTTTCAAACATCCAGTCAGACCTGCAGCGCAACCTTAATTCGATGGATGGATATCTCCAGAAGACAACTGTTTTTCCGGGGCAGAATTACAGCGGAAGGTTTCAATCCCAGATGACTCGCTTCGACCAAAGGCCCGAATCGATATATGCTCTGACAGTAGAACTCGACGGCGAAACATTCAGCTTCAAGTTTATCGAAGAAGCAGACATCCAGACGCACCAGCGTAAACTGTTCTGAGCAGGCCTGAACCACCCAACGCGGAATTACCGGCGGCTCCCCCGACAAACCCTAGGACCACCATCAGAGACAAGGACAGCTCGAAGTAAGATGAACAGCAACTACAAAATCGCTCTACTCATCGACTGCGACAACGTCAGTCACCAATCCATCGAAGGAGTACTCCAGGAGCTTGCCAAATACGGGGCCGTGAACGTTCGCCATGCCCACGGAAACTGGAACGGCCCCCAATTGGGGGGCTGGATCGAAAAACTACATGCCAACGCCATCCGGCCGGTTCAGCAGTTTGCCTATACCACCGGCAAGAACGCGACCGATGCGTCAATGATCATTGACGCCATGGACCTGCTCTACAGCGGCAACGTTAATGCCTTCGCCCTCATGACCAGCGATTCCGACTTTACGCCCCTGGTGATGAGAATTCTCGAAGCTGGGCTACCTGTCTTTGGTTTCGGCGAGCGCAAAACTCCCATGCCATTCGTCAACGCCTGTTCGCAGTTCATCTACACTGAAAACCTGCGTGAAGAATCCGAGGAGTCCGATAGTGACAACAACGGAGGCACGCCAAAACCAACCGTTGAAACCAAGTGGGGCCGGAACAAACTGAGGGGCGACACTGTTCTGGTACGAACTCTACGAACTGCAGTGGAGCAGACTGCCGATGACGATGGATGGGCCCATCTGGGCAAGGTCGGGCAGTATATTTCCAATAACAGCTCTTTCTCTCCTGTGAACTACGGATACAAGAAGCTGAGCGATCTGATACGGGCTAGCGAACTCTTCGAAATGAGTGTTCGGGATAAGAGCGTTTTCTATATAAAAAGCCCCGAGAAATAAAGCTCTTCGAGGTTAACAATTACGGGTTGCAAGAAGATTTAATAGATCTGTTTTGGTTTTCTCAGGTACCTGAAGGCCCTTTCAAAAACTCATGCTGAGGTACCGAACAGGTTACAGTGGACGTGTAAGGTGACGGGTGTTGTTAATCACAGAGGAAAAAACGATGAAACTATCACCTGAAAACTCAGCACTTGGGCGATGCGAAGTCATTCTTATGGGCGAGCTTTCCTACAACTTGGAACACAAAATACTCGCTAGTGAAAACACCATTATTAATCGACTCATCATGCGATCCCGGGAACTACAGAGGGCCTATGCCGAACTGGAAGACAGACTCGGTAACGACAATCGCGCAATATCTACGTTTTTGAGGATTTTATTGAGCTCAGCAGCATTCTGGTGTCCGGAGAAGAACGCGGAGGCACGGAAAAATCGGAAGCGGTTGGAAGATGTAAACGAAGAGATAGCCTCGCTAGCGTCGCTGCTTGCGAATCTACTCGATGAACGGTCAGGGCTCCACAATCATACAGGATTCTCCTCTGGCGAAATCTACGATTTATGTTCCGCCACAGAGGCCGCAACCAAAGATCACCATATGTTTCAGTCGTATCCAAGGACGGAATTCCGGAGACTGTTTGCCCAGTACGACGGCAAGTACTGGCCCTCACTATCTCAGGTTATAAGGGCAGTAGGGGAGGACGCGGCGTCTCCCGAGATCTACGCGACTGACCCATTAACTGAGGCCGGAACCACTGGAGCAAGGGCATCTCAGGCGGATTTTTTCCGGGCATGGTTTGCCTCGATCGAAGAAAACAGCTTAAGGTATTCGGGGTTTCTTCCAGTGGGCTTTCGTTTAAGCGATGAGTCCATGGCTGCCCTCGCGGATTGTGCGCTGGACAATGATCCGAACAAGCCTACAGGATCGGAGTACATCAAGCGGTTACGGCAGCGGGCCCGTGAGGCTCAGAAGGGGCTGGAGAGCTAACACAAGTGAACTGGAAACCAAGACAGCTGAATCTGTCCCGATCTTCCGAGAAACGACCAGACAGAAATTATATCGGTTACCCGAGACTCTGAGACAGATGATTGTTGAGGGGAAAGGCGATCTGTGAGAATCTATAAAAGCCTAGCGATTTGGGCGGAAGCTCAACGGGGTACGAGGTCGTACTCTGCTAAGGATTGTCTGTTGGCTTCAGGGTTCCGTTGTTTTGTTGTTCGGGAGCG
>NZ_DIHV01000041.1:0-4413 GCF_002420325.1 Marinobacter sp. UBA5687 | reverse complement strand
CGCTCCCGAACAACAAAACAACGGCGCTATATGTAGGCAATGCGAGCCATAACGGAAAGGGATGTTCTTAGTTCTCTTGGACAAGCAATCAGGAAGCTGAGATGGACTATCTTACATGGGGAAGTCGAAAGAACTGGAGACTCCCCAGTTTTAATCTTCATCTGCGGGGCCAACAAGCCAAACGGTGGAGGTCTATCTGAACGGCGCCAAGCTGTAATTCGCTTTCTTGAGACGAGCATCCAGAATGTATCGATTGTTATCGCAGAGCATTTTTTTGACGCTTTACTCAATGATATTAATCATCAAATAAATCTTCTGGATGCTGAGCACTTTCTTACCAAGATCTCAGATGATGTCATTATTATTCTTGAAAGCCAAAGCGCTTTCTGCGAGCTTGGTGCATTTTCCCATGAGTCCCTCCGAGAAAAGCTACTAATAATAAACGATGAAGAATTTAAAACCTCACCATCATTTATAAACATTGGCCCAATTGCTGCGATCGATAGCTCGAACAAGCGAAAAAATATTTTCCATTATCCGATGCAGCCCGATGGAATAATGAAAACTGATGGAATCGGAGATACATTTTATGACCTTCATCAATCCATCGTCTCAAGCAAAAAAAATAAAACAATAAAATACGAGAAAGAAAATTTAATCCCCGACAAAGGAAACGACTCTTCAAAAGAGGCTCTTATGCTTGCCTCAGACATCATATATTTATGCGCACCAATGACTTACAAAGAGCTTTGCGAACTATACACATCCATTTTCGGAAAAATGAGCTTCAACGGACTCGGGAAAATAATCGCCCTTCTAAAGGGAATGAAGTTTATAAAATACGAAAAAACGCATGGATATATTGAATCACTAACCGACTCTCTTTTCTTTAGTTATGGCAAACACACCGAAGAACTAATTATTTCCTTTAAACTCAACAGAATCAAGGAAGAATGGAGAAGGAAATGAGCATAATCGATGAAATAGCTAAAGAATTAAGAATAAACAAAAAAATTATTGAGTCTCAGCTTTTCGCATCGAGAAAACAGGTTAAAAAAATAAGAGTTCCAAAAAAAAATGGAGCACACCGATCAATTTACGTAGCGCCAAAGTCATACAAAATTTTTCAATACTATATACTCAACAACTACATTAAACATGTAAAAAAAAGTCATGCAGCATCCGCGTTCTGGAAAGGATCATCAATTCTTAAGAATGCCAAAAAACACCGAGAACGAACATACCTCGTAAGAATAGACATAAGTAACTTTTTTCCTTCAATTCACATTAACGACTTTATTTCAGTCCTCGATGACAGTGAAAACAACATTATAGATCTGTTCTCTAACCCAGAGAACGCGGAAGTTATAATGGAAACTTGCCTTTCTGACGAAGGTTATCTGCGAGTAGGGTACCCAATAAGCCCTTTTATCGCAGACATTGCAATGAGAGAAATCGACCAAGAAATAGCCAAATATTTAGAAGAAAAATTCCAAGAAGGAACATTTTCTTACAGCCGGTACGCAGATGACTTAGTCATTGGATTCGATGAAAAATGCGGAAAGGAAATAGAGATCGCAATTTCAGAAATCATTGAAAAACGAGACCACCCAAAGCTATCGATTAACCATTCAAAAACTAGATATTTCAATAGAAACGTGGGGAATGCCATCGTCACAGGCGTACGAATATGTCAAGATGGCAGACTAACACTCCCAAAGCAATTTAAAGATGACTTGAGATTCAGGCTATCACTATTAAATAAAGGAAATTTAGCAAATGAGGAATTATCCTCGCTCGAAGGTTGCCTGAATCATTGCAGAGACATAGATCCTAGCTTTTACACAAAGCTACAAACGCGTTATTTCAAATCTATCGCAGAACTAAAAAACCGAAACAAAAATTAAACAAACAAAAAATCTTCTCCAAATACTAAAACTGGATATTTTTCATATCATAGCATTTCATCGCTTAAAATCACCTTACATATACCAATTTAACTCAATAGCTTTTTTTATAAAAATCGCATCAAATGCATTTGCCAAATTTAGATCAATGTAAAAACCAACTAAAACACGAATTATCATTTCATACTAATTTCTAAACCACCTCTTACCTTCAACTCATAAATATATTTGAGCTTCAAAAATCACACAGAAACCATTCAAAAACAAACCTATTAGCACGCGAATGCAAATCTCTCCGGCAAAGCTCGAAATGCGAAACCTTAAAATGATAGTTGTGCTTACCTAACACGCACTCTATTTTGATCACACCTTTCGGTGCTTCTTAATCAACTCATCAGACAACTCTGAGATATCCCCCTCGTCTACCCGCCACCCTCGACCAAAAATCGCAAACCGATCGAAATACTGCCTCGCAAAGGGCAACTTCTGCTCAACAAGCAGTCCAGTCAGCCCACCCTCTTCAATTAAGCGGCGCCCCCTCCCCCGGCTCATCCAGAATCAGTAGCCCGGGCTGAATCACTAATGCCCGGACAGTGGTCAACTGCTGTTGCTGCCCACCAGAGAGAGCTCCACCTCGGCGGCGTTTCATTTACTTCAACGTCAGAAACAGCGCGCACACCCGCTCGGGAGTTTTCTTGCTTCCGTCTTTGCGCACCCTCAGGCCAGCGAGGAGGTTTTCTTCGACGGCCAGCAAGGGGAACATCTGCTATCCCTCGAATGCGTCCAACACGAGATATCGGCGGCTGAGGCTTTCGCCGTAAATCTGGGGCACTTTTTTTGCAAAGCAATATAGAAAAAGCCGCTCGTTTTCCCGAGCGGCTTTTTCATTTCCGAAAGAACTGCGGTATCAAGCAGCAGCCAGGTAAGCTCCCACCACAGCCAGCACTCCCCCAATCCCCCGACTAAACCGGCTATCCGCCTTCAGCATCAAACTACCCAGCCCACGCCCAACCAGCGTAATGGCCAGGGTGGCGATGGAGAAGCCCGCCAGGTAAGCCGCCAGCATGGCGCCTTCGGGCATTTCTGCCCCATGCGCAAAACCGTGAAACAGCATGAACGCGCCAACCAGAGTACCGCCCACAGCCGTCGGCAATTTCGCCAGGGTGGCGATGAGGATACCGGCCACCAGTACCGAGAAGGTGATGCCGGTTTCCACGCCCGGCAGGCTCAGGCCGCCCCAGGCCAGGGCAGCGCCGAGCACCATGCCGCCGATGACGAAGGCGGGGGTGGCGTTTTTCATGAGTTTGCTCTGGCGCACGCTCCAGAAGCCGATGGCGGCCATAGCCAGCAGGTGGTCCAGGCCCAGCATGGGGTGCAGCAGGCCGCTGGTGAAGCCGCCTTCGGTGTGGCCGGGGTGGGCCATGGCGGTGGCGGAGGCGGTCAGCAGCGCGGCGGTGGCAAGAAGTTTTGAAGTCAGTTTCATGGTGTTGCTCCTGGTGGTTCTGTAATCGTGTTGGTTCGTTTGCTCAGGCCATTTCAGCCAGTTTTTCGGGTCTTCTCTCGGGCAGCATGCCGCGCTCCAGAATGAAGCTGATGATGGTGTCCAGCCCTACCCCGTCGTACAGGTTGGTGAACACGAAGGGGCGTTCGCCGCGCATTTTTTTGCTGTCCCGTTCCATTACCTCCAGGGAGGCGTGTACCTGTTCGGCAATGTCGATCTTGTTGATGATCAGCAGGTCGGACTTGGTGATGCCGGGGCCGCCTTTGCGGGGGATTTTGTCGCCGGCGGACACGTCGATCACGTACAGGGTGAGGTCGCTCAGTTCCGGGCTGAAGGTGGCGGAGAGGTTGTCGCCACCGGATTCCACCAGTACCAGTTCCAGGCCCGGGTGGCGGCTTTGCAGGTCGTCAATGGCGGCCAGGTTCATGGAGGCATCCTCGCGAATGGCGGTATGCGGGCAGCCGCCGGTTTCCACACCCAGGATGCGGTCTGCGGCCAAGGCTTCGTGGCGCAGCAGGAAGTCGGCGTCTTCCCGGGTGTAGATGTCGTTGGTGACCACGGCGATGTCGTAGTGGTCCCGCAGAGCGGTGCATAGCTGGCGCAGCAATGCGGTTTTACCAGACCCGACCGGGCCGCCTACGCCTACTCTCAGACAATGTGTCATGGCTGTATCTCCTTGATGTTTTTATTCAGCTTCTGAAAAGCCGTGAATACTGGGTTTCATGCAGGGCACTGCCGAGCGCGAGGCCCGGCAGGATGGGCCCGAGTTCGTGGTCTTGCCGTGCCAGCGCCTGGCCGGTGGCAATCACCAGTGCCGGGCGCAGTTGTTCGATAATCCGTTGGGCGGCGGTGTGGCCCAGGGGCAAGGCTTTGCAGGCCACCGCCAGCTGGTTTTCCAGCCAGGCCCAGGCAAAGCCGAGCAGGGTTTGCCGCACCGGCACCCGGCGCACCTGGGCGGCCCAGGCAAACAGGGTGATGTAGCCGGGCTCGGCCGGAATCAGGGTT
>NZ_DIHV01000031.1:17071-28466 GCF_002420325.1 Marinobacter sp. UBA5687 | reverse complement strand
CTCTTTGGTTTTACGGCCTTCACGAATGATGTTCCGGGCGTAGTGGTGAGAGAAGCTCGGTTCAATGCCGTTACTGGCGTTGTTGGCCAGGGACAGGCTGATGGTGCCGGTCGGGGCAATGGAGGTGTGGTGGGTGAAGCGGCCACCTTTCTCGGCCAGTTTGGCTACCAGCTCCGGCTCTACTTCGGCAATACGGCCCATGTAGGCACTGTACTTGGCGTGCAGTACCTTGCCTTTGACCTTGTCGCCCACCTTGATGCCGTCTTCGGCCAGTTTCGGGCACTTGGTCATCATCTTCGGCGTTACTTCAAACTCGTCGTCCATGATTGGCGCCGGGCCTTTCTCTTCGGCCAGGGCAAGGGACTGGCGCCAGCCTTCTACCGCCATTTCACGAACCACTTCTTCGGTAAACTTCACGGACTCGTCAGAGCCGTAAGGCATGCGCAGCATGGCGAGGGTGGAGCCCAGGCCCAGAATGCCCATACCGTGGCGACGCTTGTAGGTGATCTCGTGGCGCTGTTCGCCCAGGGGCAGGCCGTTGATTTCGACTACGTTGTCCAGCATGCGGGTGAAGGTGCCAACCACTTTGCGGTACTTCTCGTAGTTGAAGCTGGCTTTCTCGGTGAACGGGTACTCAACGAACTTGGTGAGGTTCACGGAACCCAGCAGGCAGCTGCCGTACGGGGGCAGGGGCTGCTCGCCACAGGGGTTGGTGGCTCGGATGTCTTCGCAGAACCAGTTGTTGTTCATCTGGTTGACCTTGTCGATCAGGATGAAGCCTGGCTCGGCGTAGTCGTAGGTGCTGGTCATGATGGTGTCCCAGATGAACTGGGCTTTCACCGTTTTGTAGATGCGGCAGGCGACCTTGCCTTCGTTGTTCACCACGTAGCCTTCCTGTACCGGGAAGTCACGGTAGACGAACTGGCTGGCGTCGGTCAGGTCCAGGCCTTCGTCGTCGGCTTCTTTCTGGGTAACCGGGAAGGACAGGTGCCAGTCGTCTCCGTTGCGCACGGCTTCGATGAAGTCTTCGGTGATCAGCAGGGACAGGTTGAACTGGCGCAGGCGGCCGTCTTCCCGCTTGGCCTGGATGAATTCGATCACGTCCGGGTGGTGTACGTCGAAGGTGGCCATCTGGGCACCGCGGCGGCCACCAGCGGAAGACACGGTGAAGCACATGCGGTCGAAGATATCCATGAACGACAGCGGGCCGGAGGTGGTGGCACCCGCGCCGGCGACATAGGCACCGCGTGGGCGCAGGGTCGAGAATTCGTAACCGATACCACAGCCGGCCTTGAGGGTGAGGCCCGCTTCGTGGTTTTTCTCCAGGATATCGTTCATGGAATCCTGGATGGTGCCGGATACGGTACAGTTAATGGTGGAGGTGGCCGGCTTGTGGGCTTCGGCACCGGCGTTGGAAGTAATGCGGCCGGCGGGGATGGCGCCGTTCTGCAGGGCCCACAGGAATTCCTTCATATATTTGTCGCGTAGATTCTTTTTCTCAACCTCGGCCAGGGCCTTGGCCACGCGCTCGTAGGTTGCGTTGATGTCTTTGTCGACAGGCTCGCCGGTC
This sequence comes from Marinobacter sp. UBA5687, assembly GCF_002420325.1. Taxonomy (NCBI): domain Bacteria; kingdom Pseudomonadati; phylum Pseudomonadota; class Gammaproteobacteria; order Pseudomonadales; family Marinobacteraceae; genus Marinobacter; species Marinobacter sp. UBA5687. Next base: position 26,896 of record NZ_DIHV01000031.1, on the reverse strand, counting down.
TTGGTCTTGAGCTGGTACTTGCTGCTCCAGATATCTAGCGAAGCTTCCTGCATGGGAATCGTTGTGATCACTGCCTGTGCCTTAGCGTTCATTGCCACCCTCGGTTTTCAGTATGTCTCTTTTTTGAAGACGCCGTCCTCAGCGCCTTACCCCTGTGTGTTTCTGGTACTTCATGGGTTATCGGGCCAGCAGAATCACTATATATGGTGTCCGTGCCTGGCCGGGAAGACTGCCTTCCATAACCGGAATTCTGTGTTGATCACTGCAGCCAGCCTTGTGTCTGCTGGCATTTCTACTGCTTGACAATCAGTAGGTGTTGGCGTAGCTGACCCTATATATGGGCTTATTTTTTGGGAAGTATAACAGGATATAGTGTTCTGTGAATAAGAGAGCAACTATTGATTGGCGCCTGTGGGCAAAGAAAATCAATGGAAAAGTTCTTGAATCTGCGGGAAGCCGCGCCATTAACGGATTCTCTGCATGTCACTACATCTTGTGGTTAAAAAGTGTGCGCCTGAAAAGTTCTGGAATGCAGGTTTTTGTGACTTCTGCACGTATCCAAAAACGACGTGTCGGTAGAGTATGACAGTGGCGTCGTAATACTGCAGTGGCCCACAGGAAGTGATAACGACTATAAAAGGAAAAGAATAATGAAAGGCCTGAAACCTACCGTTCTTGCGCTGTGTATTGCCGGGGCACCCCCTGCGGCCCTGGCGTTTCAACCGTTGGACGAAACCACAATGGGAAACATCACCGGCCAGGCGGGTGTGACCATTGAGCTGGAGACCAAGCTGAACATTGATCGGTTTATCTACACCGATGAGGGGTCGCTTGAGATCAACAACATCTTCGTGGGCGGTACCAACCGGACCGACCTGTTTCCGGAACTGGGCGTTAACCTGATGGGCGGCGCTGCCCAGCAAACCGACCTGCTGGACAACATCCGCATTGAAATCGATGTGCTCAGTGACGGCGATGCCATCATCAACGTGCTGCCGCAGATGTTCGGTGCGGTGGATGTGCGGGTCTCCACCGACCAGTGGAATCTGGTTGGCACCACAGACTCCACCACCATCCTTGATAATTTCACCGCTGACATTCTGATGGGCGGCGCCAATATCGAGATTGATGCGGATACCGACGTGATGAACCTGCGCGCCGATATAGCGATTGATAACCTGGAGTTCGATGCACCGTTCCTGGCGGTGGGCATCCGGGATCTGCGCCTGACCGGTGATACCTATGATCCGGTTCGCAACAAGAACATTCCGGACCTGTTCGCCAAGGTGGACCTCGATATCTACAAGGGCTCTAACAGCCTGGGTGTCGACAGCCTTGCGGTCGATATGGATTCGTTCCGCGCTGACATGACCATTGGCGGTGTGCTGGTGGGTGGTACGTCCATTGGCAGCATCTTTATGGACGACCTGGCCATTACCAATACCCAGATGGTGATCTACGGCCACTAAAATGGCTAAGTAGAAACAAAAACGGGGCCGCGTGGGCCCCGTTTTTGTCTGTCGGGTGTTTCAACCCAACAACAGACTGTCGTCGTCCACCTCCAGGCCGCGCTGTTTCTCGAACAGGCCCAGCAGGTCTTTCACTTCCAGTCCGTCCCGGTCCTTACCGGCAATATCGAATACCACCTGGCCCTGGTGCAGCATCACCGTACGGCTGCCGACTTCCAGTGCCTGTTTCATGCTGTGAGTGACCATCAGGGCGGTGAGCTTCTGCTCCTCGATGATCTGCTGGGTGAGTTCCAGCACGAAGTTGGCGGTTTTCGGGTCCAGTGCGGCAGTGTGCTCATCCAGCAGCAGTATGCTGGAGGGCGTCAGGCTGGCCATCAGCAGGCTGACGGCCTGGCGCTGGCCGCCCGAAAGCAGGCCCATTTTGTCACCCAGGCGGTTTTCCAGGCCCAGTTTCAGCGTGGCAAGGCTTTCCCGGAACTGCCCGAGATACTGCTTTTTCACCGCACTGGTCAGACCTCGGCTTTGGCCACGTTTGATGGCCAGTGCCAGGTTTTCTTCAATGGACAGGTTTTCGCAGGTGCCGGCCAGGGGGTCCTGGAACACCCGGGCAACCCGCGCCGCCCGTTTATGGGTGGGCAGCCGGGTAACGTCCAGGTTGTCGACGATAATCTGGCCGCTGTCCACCATGACTTCGCCGGCGAGGGCGTTCAGGAAGGTGGATTTTCCGGCGCCGTTGCTGCCGATGACCGTCACGAATTCGCCCTGGTTTACCGTCAGGCTCATGCCCCGAAGGGCCGGGTTTTCCAGCGGGGTGCCTTTGCCAAAGGTAAGCCGCAGATCGGTTGCGCTGATCATAGTGCCTCCTCAGGCCTTTTTGCTGGTGAAACGACTGGCGATCTTGGTGCGAACGCCAGGCAGTACGATGGCCAGGGTAACCAGAACCGCGGTAATCAGATTCAGATCCTGTGCCTGCAGGCCGAGGACATCGGCATTCAGGGCAAAGGCAATGGCCAGTCGGTAGATGATGGCGCCCACCACACACGCCAACAGGGCGCGTACCACGGTGGAGGGGGTGATAACGGCTTCACCGCCAATCAGTGAGGCGAGGCCGATCACGATTACGCCTACACCCATGGTGACGTCTGCTGCGCCCTGGCTCTGGGCAAACAGAGCACCGGCCAGACCCACCAGACCGTTGGACAGAGCAACCCCCAGTATGATCATGCCGCCGGTCGCAATGCCCTGGGCGCGAGCCATGCGGGCGTTGGCGCCAGTGGCGCGCATGGCCAGGCCAGTCTCGGATTTCATGAAACGCCACAACAGAATCAGGGACACAATAGCGACCAGGGTAAACAGCAACACCGGCACCTGATGGAAAGCCAGGCCCAGGTCGTACCAGGGAGTCAGTACCGTTTCTTCTGTGAGCAAGGCCACGTTCGGCCGGCCCATGATGCGCAGGTTCACGGAGTAGAGCGCGATCATGGTAAGGATGGAGGCCAGCAGGTTCAGAATGTTGAGTTTGACATTCAGGATGGCGGTTACGGCACCGGCGGCCATGCCGGCCAGTACCGCACAGCCAGTTGCCAGCCAGGGATTCCAGCCTTCAATAATCAACATGGCGGCAACGGCGGCGCCCAGGGGGAAGCTGCCATCCACCGTCAGGTCGGGGAAGTCGAGAACACGGAAAGAGAGATAGATACCAAAGGCAACCAGGCCGTAGATCAGGCCGGTTTCGAGAGCACCGTAGAATGCGATTTCACTGAGCATGGGTAGTTTTTCACCGTGAAAGAAAACGGGCGGGCCCTTTTGGGGTCCGCCCGTGTTGGTCAGGCGTTACTTGTCGTTTTTGACGACTTTGACGGCTTCCTGGATGAGGTCTTCGGGCAGAGTGACGCCCATGCGTTCGGCGGCCTCGGGGTTCACGTACAGATCCAGTTCTTCCATGGTTTCAACCGGCATGTCGGCTGTGCCGGCACCTTCCAGTACGCGTGCGACCATGGCGCCGGTCTGGCGGCCGTGGTTGTAATAGTTGAAGCCCAAAGCGGCTACCGCGCCACGCTCAACGGTGGCGGTGTCGGCAGCAAAAACCGGGATCTTGGCCCGTTCGCCAACGGAAATAACCGCTTCGGCGGCACTGATCACGGTGTTATCGGTGGTCAGGTAGATGGCGTCGGCCTTGCCTACCAGGGAGCGGGCTGCGCCCAGCACTTCCGAAGTCTTGGTGGCCGCACCTTTAACCAGCTCCAGACCGCGGGCCTGCAGGCGTTCTTCCAGCAGTTCAATCAGCGCGGCGGCGTTGGCTTCGCCAGGGTTGTAAACGGTGCCGATGCGCTTGGCGTCGGGCATTGCACGCTGCAGCATGTCCAGGTGCTTCTCGATGGGCAGCATATCGCTTACCCCGGTGATGTTGGCACCAGGGGCTTCCCAGCTTTGTACCAGTTTGGCGGCAACCGGATCAGTCACGGCAGAGAAGACCACGGGCACGTTACGGGCTGCAGCGGCAACGGTTTGTGCGGACGGTGTGGCAATGGCCACGATTACATCCGGGTTTTCACCCACAAACTTGCGGGCAATCTGAGAGGCAATGGCTGAGTTGCCCTGGGCACTTTCGTGCATCAGGCGCAGGTTTTCGCCTTCGCGATAGCCGCGCTCGGCCAGTTCGTCCTTAACGCCCTCATGTACGGCATCCAGTGCCGGGTGTTCAACAATCTGTGTGATGGCAACAACACGGGGGTCGTCCGCTTGAACCAGGCTTGCTGCGGCAAGCAGCGAGGCGCCGATCAGCGTGCGCAGGGATTTCTTGGCCATATGCCCATCTCCGAGTCAGTTACTGTTTTTTCCCGTGAAACCGGGGGCAAAAATTCAAGGTGCGCAAGTTTAACACAGCCATGCGGCAATCGGTGTAGGGGAAGGCGCAGTTTGTTGCGACGAGCGTTTGAGTGGTTGCAGATGCAAATTATTTTGCACGGATCACGTTTTGACGGGCTCTGGTGTGTTGAAATAGGCTACTAAAGTCTAATAATACGAGAACGCGAAAAAGCGAATCCGAAACTATAACGACAAATCAGGAAGGTCCATGGACACAACGAAAAAGCTCCCCCTGGATATGGTCTACCACTGGGAGGCCACCAGCCCTAATTCCCTTTATATGACGCAGCCCATTGGCGACGGTAAGGTGGTTGAGTACACCTGGGGCCGTGCCGTGGATGAGGCACGCCGGATGGCGGCGTACCTGAAATCCCTGAACCTGCCGGAGAAAAGCCGGATTGGTCTGATTTCCAAGAACTGCGCCCAGTGGGTGATGACAGACTGGGCCATCTGGATGGCCGGGCACATTTCCGTGCCGCTGTATCCCACCCTGAACGCCGATACCGTGAACTACATCCTCAACCACGCCGAGTGCGACGTGTTGTTCGTGGGTAAACTGGATGACTGGGACAGTATGAAATCCGGTGTGCCGGAATCGGTTCGCTGCATTTCCTATCCGCTGAGCCCGCCCAACGATTTCGAGACCTGGGACGACATTGTTGCCAAGTACCCGCCACTGGAAGGCAAAACCAGGCGTGATCCGGAAGAGTTGGCCACCATCGTGTACACCTCTGGCAGTACCGGTCGCCCGAAAGGCGTTATGCTCAGCTTCAATAACATGGCGTTCGCCGCTGCTGGCGGTATCGAGACTCTGGGCGTAGGGCCAGGTGAGCGCATGTTGTCCTACCTGCCGCTGGCTCATGTATTTGAGCGCACCTTTGTGGAGCTGGGCTCTTTGTATTCCGGCTTCCAGCTTTATTTTGCAGAGTCTCTGGACACCTTCGTTCAGGATCTTCAGCGGGCACGGCCAACGCTCTTCCTCTCGGTTCCGCGCCTGTGGGTGAAGTTCCAGCATGGTGTTTTGCAGAAAGTGCCCAAGCCGAAGCTGGATCGCCTGCTGAAGATTCCGGTAGTGAGCAAGCTGATCAAGAAGAAGGTGCTGAAAGGCCTGGGCCTGGACAAGGTGAAGCTGGCCGGTTCCGGTTCCGCACCGTTGTCCAACGATGTATTGGACTGGTACCGCAATCTCGGCCTGGAACTGCTGGAAGGTTATGGCATGTCCGAGAACTTTGCATACTCTCACATGAACAAACCGGGCCGTACCCGCACCGGTTATGTCGGCGAAGCCCTGCCGGGCGTTGAAGTGAAGATCAGCGAGCAGGGCGAGGTGCTGGTGAAGAGCCCCGCCACCATGATGGGTTATTACAAGGACGAGGAGAAAACCGCTGAAGCCTTCACCGAGGACGGCTTCCTGCGTACCGGTGACAAGGGCGAGATTGACGAGATGGGCCGTCTCAAGCTGACCGGCCGCATCAAGGAGATCTTCAAGACCAGCAAGGGCAAGTACATTGCGCCGGCGCCGATCGAGAACCGTCTGATGTCTCACGATGCCATCGAAATGGTGTGTGTGTCGGGTGCCAACCAGACCCAGCCCCACGCGTTGGTGGTTCTGGGTGAGGAGATTCGCCCGAAAGCTGCTGACGAGAGCTTCCGCAAGGAGTTGGAAGAAAGCTTCAAGCAGCTGATTCAGGACGTAAACAAAACTGTAGATCCCCACGAACAGTTGGCTTTCATTACGGTGGTCAGCGATGAGTGGTCCATCGAGAACAGCTTCCTGACGCCGACGCTCAAGCTTAAGCGTAACGTGGTGGAAGACGCCTATCAGGCGAAAGTGGACAGCTGGTACGCCAAGAAGCAGCCGGTTATCTGGCAGTAAAGGCGACGGCTTACACGGTAAGGACAAGAAGGCCCGGCAAACTGCCGGGCCTTCTTGTTTCTGGCGTTCCGATATTTCTGGCCGTCAGGCCATGGTTCTGGAATTGGAGATGGACCGGTTCATCAGAATGATGGGGATGATACCGGCGACCACAATGATCAGGGCGGGAAGGGCGCTGTGATAGAGCTGTTCGTCTGAGGCAAACTGGTACACGTAGGTGGCCAGGGTCTCGTAATTAAAGGGCCGAAGAATCAGGGTGGCCGGCAGTTCCTTCATGCAGTCGACAAACACTACCAGGGCGGCGGTGACCAGGGTTCCACGCAGCATCGGCAGGTGTACGTTGATCAGGGTTTTGCCCGGAGTGTGGCCCAGGGAGCGGGAGGCCATGTCCATGCTGGGGGTGATTTTCTGGAGGGCGCTCTCCACACTGCCGGCAGACACCGCCAGAAAACGCACGGTGTAGGCAAAAATCAGGGCAAAGGCCGTTCCACTCAGCAGCAGGCCGGTGCTCACGCCAAGATAATCCCGCATCAGGGAATCCAGCCAGTTATCGAAGCCGGCCAGTGGCACGATGACGCCCACGGCCAGCACTGCGCCGGGCATGGCGTAACCGAGACTGGATAGGCGCATCAGGATCTGCATGCCACGGGTGTTGTGCAGACGGCGGCTATAGGCCAGCGTAACGCCGATGATCAGGGTGGTGAGCGCTGCCGCGCTGGACAGGAACAGGCTGTTAAAAGTGTTCTGAATAAAATCCGGGTTCCAGCTGACATCAAAGTATTCCCAGGCGTAATAGCCCAGGGTGGCTCCGGGGATTATGAAGCCAAATATCAGTGGCACGGCGCAGACGACGACACAGATCATCTGGCGCGGGAAAGACATGGTGAAGCGATGAATCGGGTCACGGTTGTCGCGGGCCGCGTATTGTTGCTGGCGGCGCCGTGAATAACGTTCCAGGGTTACCAGGATCACCACGAAAATGAGCATGGTGGTCGCGATCTGGGCCGCGCCGCCCAGATTACCCAGGTTCATCCAGGTATCGAACAGGCCGCGGGTGAGGGTTTGCACGGCAAAGAAATCGACGGTGCCGAAATCGTTCAGGGTTTCCATCAGCACCAGGGACAGGCCCACGGCAATGGCTGGCCGGGCAATGGGCAGAACCACCCGAAAGAAAGTGCTCAGTGCGGAATGACCCAGGCTGCGGCTGACGGCAAACAGTGAGGGTGATTGTTCAAGAAAGGCAGCTCGCCCCAGCAGGTACACATAGGGGTAGAGTACCAGGCCGATCATCAGGATGGCGCCTTCCAGGCTGCGGATTTCCGGAAACCAGTAATCGCTGGCGTTCTGCCAGCCAAACCACTCACGCAGGCCTCGCTGCACGGGACCGGCGTAATCCAGCAGGCTGGTGTAGACATAGGCAATCACGTAGGCCGGTACGGCAAAAGGCAGCAGCAGAGCCCATTCAAAGAATTTCCGGCCCGGGAACTCGCACATGGTCACGGCCCAGGCGGTGGCCAGTCCGATCAACAGGGTTAGTGCGCCCACACCGATCATCAACTTGATGGTGGTGGTCAGGTAGCGGGGCAGGGTGGTTTCAATCAGATGAGGCCAGATGTTCTCGTCCGGGAACAGGGCCAGGAAGATCACCGACAGTACTGGAAGCGCGACAATAGCGGTGGTAAGGACGGCGCTGATCAGCCACCGTTTTGAGGTGCGTTTTGCCAGTAGCGGTTGCGAGAGCCCCGGGTTTGCACTGGAAACGACCTCGGTCATGGTGATCCTGTTAGCGTAGTGGTGATGAGAAGTGTTGCGATTTTAGATAGTGCGTTGCTTCCCTGCAATGACTGCGGTCATGTTTGTGGCCAACAAAAAAGGGTGCCCTGGACAGGACACCCTTCGGTTTACCGGTTGGTGTGAGGCTGATCAGCCGTCATAGTCAACGCGGTCAACCAGCTTCACAGCCGCTTCGCGGTTGTTGGCGATTTCCTGCAGTGACAGATCGTCCGGGTTGATCTCACCCCACTCGGCTACCAGGCCAGAAGGCTTCACTTCCGGGTTCGCCGGGTACTCGGTGTTGGCTTCCGCGTAGATGCGCTGGGCTTCCGGTGAGGACAGGAATTCCATCAGCTTGATGGCATTGTCCTTGTTCGGCGCGCTCTTGGTGAGGGAAATGCCACTGATGTTTACGTGAGTGCCACGACCTTCGGCATTCGGGAATACCAGGTTAACCTGTTCGGCGATCGGGCGCTGGTTTTCGTCCATCAGCATGTTGCCGTAGTAGTAGCTGTTGCCAATGGAAATGTCGCAGACGCCTTCAGCGATGGCTTTGATCTGGTCGCGATCGCCACCCTGGGGTTTGCGTGCCAGGTTTTCTTTGACGCCTTGCAGCCACTCTTCGGTCTTCTCTTCACCGTGGTGGGCGATCATGGAGGAGATCAGGGCGATGTTGTACGGGTGCTTGCCGCTGCGGGTACAGATGCGGCCTTCCCACTTGTCATCAGCCAGTTGCTCGTATGTGGTGATCTCACCCTCTTCAACGCGATCTTTGGATGCGAAGATCAGGCGGCCACGAGTGGTCAGGGCGTACCACTTACCTTCCGGGTGGCGCAGGTTCTCCGGAATGTTCTCCTGCAGCGTGTCGGTCTCAACGCCGGCAACGAGGTCTTTCTCAACCAGTTCGTTGATGCGTGAAATGTCGACCGTCATCACCACGTCTGCCGGGCTGTTGCGGCCTTCACGCTCAAGGCGCTCGGCCAGACCCTGCTTGGCAAAGACAACGTTCGCTTCAATGCCGGTTTCTTCGGTGAAGGCGTTGAGCAGCGGTTCCAGCAGGTAAGCCTGACGGTAGGAGTAGATGTTGACCTCGCCGTCGGCAGAGGCAGACAGCGGCATGGCGGCCAGAGCGATGGCGGCAGTTGCGGCAAGTTTCATTCGCATAGTGGTGATCCTTTCTGTCGCGTTGCTAAAAGGTGAACGTTCGCCTGTAATCGAATGTGACAGGCAGTTAAAAACGACAACTATTCTCATTGCTAACCGCGAATGAGTCAATAACCCTTCGGGGATATTTTTCAGAAAATAGTGTTATGCTTCAGAACACTATAAGAAGGCAGCAAATGGCAGGGTTTCCGAGCATGGTCGGTAGTGATCGCAGAGAGCATAGCCGCACGGCAATGAGTGCAAAAGTGAAGTTGGTCCATGAACAGTTGGGAGAATTCGTCTTCTCTACCCGTGACATCTCAGACGGCGGCGTTTTCATCGTTGTGGGTGAACAGGTCTTCGAGCCCTCCTTGGGCGATTGCGTAAGCGTTCAGGTGCAGGGGCTTCCTGCGCCGGCCCCCATTCTGGATATGGTGGTGGTGCGTCGCACGGTTGACGGGTTCGGGTTGCAGTTTGCCGATACTGCCGAATAGTTGGCGGAAGAGAATTTCATGATGGAGATAATGGGCTCAGTTAAAAGGAAAGGTTTTGCCTGATGAGTTCACCTGCGTATTTCAGATTGATGGTCTCGGTGTTTGTTGTGCCGATGGCAATGCTATCAGGATGCGCCAGCTACTATACCCACTATGCCATGTTCCCCGCGGAGAATTCCGCGGGTGAAACCCGGCAGGTGCG
>NZ_DIHV01000031.1:0-16695 GCF_002420325.1 Marinobacter sp. UBA5687 | reverse complement strand
ACCACCATGAAACTGGAAACCCAGTGTAGTGAACGGGTCTGGCGTATTGCCGACAGCAGTCATGACAGTGCTGGTGATTGTGGTGATGGCATTCGTGCTTGTGGAGACCCCTCGCTGGATGTCTTGGCGGCAACAGGTTCGCCAGCCACAGGGCAGTCTTCCTGTCTCACGGTAAAAACGCCGCAGGGAGGAGGCCGGGTGGCCGATGTCGGCAGCCGCTTTGAGCTTCTGGTTTCCTGCCACCCTGCGAGGGCAACCCTGATGAAGGGTGGCGAAGAGGTGAATGTTGATTACATTCGTCCGTCTGCAGTCGCCTATACGGTTTATGCCAGGAAGGTGCCCCGGGGCTCTTTGAATGCGCGTCTGCCGGATTTTGACGAGACTCAGTGCCTGGAAGATTGAAGTCTGTCTGCTTTTTCCTGTGAGCTTGGTCACAGTGATACATTTCGTTGCCGAGTGAAAATCTGAGTTACGACTTGTTGCGCTTTGGTGACGGTTCGCTACCAAATAGTAATGGTGTCTTGCCGTTAACGTGGCAAACTGGGAACTGTCAAAGAATCCCTGTTCCTGAGGTGTCTAGTGGGCGTTCGTCAGAAAAAAATTGCGGCACATGATCTTGAGATCGGCATGTTCGTGTCTGATCTTGATCGCCCCTGGCATCAAACACCGTTTCCCATCCAGGGCTTTTACCTCCGTTCCGAAAACGATCTGAAAGCCGTTGTCTCCCACTGTAAGTGGGTGATGGTCGATGTGGCGGAAACCCGCGAGGAAATCACCCTCGGGCCAGACAAGGTTCGCCCTTTTGCCCGACGTTCCAACGCCCGGTCCGGTGGTCGTGAGCAATTGCAGCTGGCGCCACTTAGTATTCGCGAACCGGTTGCCTACAAGAACGAAGTGCCTCTCCGAAAAGAGCTCAAAGTATCCCGCAAACTTCTCAGTGATGCGGAACTGGCGCTAAGCCGGATGTTCGAGACCATCCAGGATGACCAGATGCCGGATTTGCGCCCGGCTGCGGAGGTCACCCGCCGCATGGTAGAGAGCGTCGTTCGCCAGCCGAACGCGCTTTTGTGGTTGAGCCGCACCCGCCAGTATGATGATTTTGTGTATCGGCATGCCCTGAATACCGCAGTATGGGCCCTGGTGTGTGGCCGGCAGCTAGGATTGAACGAAGGGCTCCTGAACCATCTGGGAGTGGGGTGTCTTTTGTCGCAGGTGGGTAAGACCGCATTGCCTAAAGAGATGCTGGCCCGAGAGCACCGTCTATCCACTGAAGAATACGCGGCTTATCGCACCTATGTCGAACGTGGTTGTCAGATGCTGGAAGGCGCGGGTCTCTCCAGAGCCGTTATGAGCGTGGTTCAGGGGCACCGCGAGCGGCACAATGGTTCCGGCTTTCCACAGGGAATTCGTGGCGACCGTATCCCGCTGCTGGCAAAAGTTGCAGGTATTGCAGAATTCTTCGAGTCTTTGATTGCGCCCAGGGATGATCAGGATCCCATGACACCGGCAAAAGCGGTATCGCTGTTGTACGATATGCGCAACATCGAATTTCAGGAAGATCTTGTTGAGGCTTTTATCCAGGGTGTGGGCGTGTATCCGACCGGTACTCTGGTGGAGCTTTCTGATGGCCAGCGTGGCATTGTAGTATCCCATTCACCGGGAAGGAGGCTGTGGCCCAGCGTGATGGTCATGCAGGACGCCGAGCATCGGCCGCTGAAATCCGCAAAGATTGTTGATCTGGCCCGGCACAATGAGTCCCGAGGCGCCTCGGAGTTACTGACCGTGCGCGAGTGTTTGCCCCATGGCACCGAGGGCCTGGACCCGGCTGGCTACGATGTAACAGGTGCCGAGTCCCGTTGGTCCCTGGGTAAACTGATTAATCGATAAGTATGCGTATCTGCTTGCGCACCCAGCGATAGGTGCCCTCCGGCCGGAAGTTCACCAGAATTTCTGATTCACCGCCTGTGGGGCCGTCGACCACGTACTCCACTTCTGCCTCTTGCCAGCTTTCGGCGTTAACATAAACGTCGGTTGGGCGTGTGCTTTGGGCTTGCAGCTGGGCCAGTTGAGCGTCCCCCCTGATCTTTTTGACTTTCACGGACTTGATGCTGGTGTCGCCGGCGGCGTGTGTGGCGTCTTCCGGTGACAGGTAGTACTGCCTTGATAACTTCCGGGTTATAGCGGCGAGCTCTCTGCGAAGGTAATTGCGGGCCTGTTCGTTGTCGAATTCATCCATGTTGCGCACGGACTGGAGAATTCGTTCCCGGAGCGCCTCCAGATCTTCCTTGTAGTCGATATCAGGATCCAGCTCACCATCTACAGGGCGGTCATCGGCGTTGTCGATTTCCTCCTGGGTTGGCGGCTCACCGCACAGTGGGTCGTCTTTCGGGTGGAAGCAGATCTCCGCCAGGATCTGGTTGGCCGGCGAATTCTCGGCGGTAAACTCGCCGATGCTGACATTGAAATCTATGGTGTTCGGCAGGTTAGGATCATCAAGCGCCTGGTTGAGCTGGTTGATGACTCGCTCGCGGATGTCGATGCCCTCGTCGTCGTCTACGTTCTCGGTCCAGTTCAGGGCCAGAAGGAAGCGGGACAGGTTCATCAGTGTGTTGTTCTCAAACAATAGCTGTTCACGGACCTGGTGGCTGTTCAGTCCTTCATCGTCAACGGCCGGGGTTTGCAGGGCCGCGCGGGTGTCTTCCTGAAATTCCAGGAAGGTCACGTATTCCCTTGCCGGAATCCCCTCTGCGATAGGGAGATTGCCTACTTTGACCGAGATTGTCTCGCCGGGGTAATAGCGGAACTCGCCACGGGTGTTGGTCTTTCCGGACTGACTGGCAGTCTGGTAGGTCAGCCCACCAACGCCCTGGAAATGAATTTGCCCGGTGCGGGTATCGTCGGATCCGGAGCTGCTGCCACTATCGAAGCAGCCGGTCAGGGCGATGGCTGCAGAGAGTGGCAGAATAAAGCGGGTGAGGTGAACGAGTTTCATGGCGTTTCGTACAATCCCTTCGCGTTGACTTGGAGCATCCGGTGGCCGGTGTCCGATTTGTAAGTTGTTGTAACTGCATTATAGGGATGGCACTTCGGCTATATCGGGAATCCTGTCGCAGTTTGAGGGTTTGGGACACCTGGCTTTAATTGGCTTCGTCCCTTGAATTTTCGGGCGTTGACTCAATCAAATAGCTCTCTATCTTTTTAGCTCCTCTGGAGCCAGGTTTCTGAACAACGGTGGGGTATATGACCTACGCACTGGACATTGAAGGGCTGACCAAGAACTACAGCGATGGTTTTCAGGCCCTCAAAGGCATTGATCTGCACGTTCGGGAAGGCGATTTTTTCGCCTTGCTGGGCCCAAACGGGGCCGGCAAGTCGACCACTCTTGGGATTGTTTCCTCTCTGGTAAACAAGTCGGGCGGCAAGGTCAGGGTGTTCGGCCATGATATCGATACAGACCTCTCAAGCGCCAAACTCTCCTTGGGTGTGGTTCCACAGGAATTCAATTTTAACCAGTTCGAGAAGGTGGAAGATATCGTCACCACGCAGGCTGGTTATTACGGCATACCCCTGAAAACCGCACGGGTGTCTGCGGAAAAGTATCTGAAGAAGCTCGGGCTCTGGGACAAGCGCAACACACCGGCCAGGATGTTGTCCGGTGGTATGAAACGCCGCCTGATGATCGCCCGGGCACTGGTACATGAGCCCAGATTGCTGATTCTTGATGAGCCGACGGCCGGTGTGGATATCGAATTGCGTCGCTCCATGTGGCAATTCCTGGAGGAGATGAATCGTCAGGGGACTACCATCATTCTGACCACCCACTATCTGGAGGAGGCGGAAGCCCTGTGCCGCAATATTGCCATTATTGATCATGGGGAAATCATCCGGCACACCAGCAAGCGGGAACTGCTGCAACAGCTCAGTGTAGAAACCTTTGTACTGGATACCGAGCAGCCGTTAGAGAAAGCCCCTGAACTGACTGCATTCAAAGCCAGCCTGGATGACGATGGTGCGCTTGAAGTGGAAGTTGCCAAGGGACAGGGTTTGAACGCTCTGTTTATCGAACTGGAGAACCTGGGTATTCGTGTGCTGAGCATGCGAACCAAGGCCAACCGGCTGGAAGAGCTGTTCGTTCGCATGGTTGAGGAGAACGCCCGGGAGGCAGAGAAAGCCAGCGAGGTGACAGCATGACACCGCAAGCACTGTGGACAGCCTTTACAACCATCGTTACCCGCGAGGTTCGGCGCTTTACCCGGATCTGGCCGCAGACGCTGTTGCCGCCGGCCGTCACGATGACGCTGTATTTTATTATTTTTGGCAACCTGATTGGTTCCCGCATCGGTGAAATGGGCGGCTACGACTATATGCAGTTCATTGTGCCGGGCCTGATCATGATGGCGGTGATCACCAATTCCTACTCCAATGTGGTGTCGTCGTTTTTCTCTATGAAGTTCCAGCGCAGTATTGAGGAATTGCTCGTGTCGCCGGTGCCGAACTGGACCATCCTGGCGGGCTATGTGGCTGGTGGTATGGCCCGGGGTCTGAGTATCGGCCTGATCGTCACCTTGCTGTCGCTGGCATTCACTCAGTTAAGTATCCATAACCTGCTGATGGTGGTTATCACGGTGATTCTCACATCGGCATTGTTCTCTCTGGGTGGCTTCATCAACGCCATGCTGGCGACCAAGTTTGATGACATTTCCATTGTCCCGACCTTTGTGCTTACTCCGCTAACGTACCTTGGGGGTGTGTTCTACAGCATCGACATGCTGCCGTCGTTCTGGCAGGGCGTGTCCATGGCGAATCCGATCCTGTATATGGTTAACGGTTTTCGCTTCGGCATACTGGGTGTTTCGGACGTTAATCCGTTCGTGTCTCTTGGTATGATTCTGGTTTTCATCGTCTTGCTGGCGGCGGTAGCCTTGCGCATGCTTGCCCGTGGCAAGGGCATTCGACACTGATTCTATTCCGGAACTGATATGGCTCTTGATAACGCGCCACTGGGCAAGTCCAGTGAATACCCTGATCAGTATGATCCGTCTCTGCTGTTCCCGGTGGCCCGGGAAGAAAACCGCCGGCGAATCGGCCTGGACGATGGTCGCTGGCCCTGGTTTGGCGAGGACATGTGGCAGGCGTGGGAAATCTCCTGGCTGAAGCCCGGCGGTGTACCGGCCGTGGCCTGGGGAGAAATCCGGTTTCCTGCGGCATCGCCTGCCATTATTGAGAGCAAATCCCTGAAGTTGTATCTGAACTCTCTGAATCAGGCGGTGTTCTCGTCTCCGGATCAAGTGGCCGAGACCATTACCCAGGATCTTTCGAGTGCCTGTGGTGCGGCGGTGGATGTGACGCTTCTGAGTGTGGATGACTCAGCGCCTGCAATCGGCCGGCCCGAAGGATACGAGTTGATCGATGATGAAACGCTAGAGCAGGTGGCCTACGACTATGCGCCTGAGTCGCTGACAACCAGCGAGCCGGTGGTCAGTGAAGGCTTGTGTTCACATCTTCTGAAAAGCAACTGTCCAGTGACCGGCCAACCCGACTGGGCCACGGTACTGATTCGCTATTCCGGGAGGAAGATTGATCGGGCAGGGTTGCTGCGCTATATCGTGAGCTTCCGTCAGAAACAGGATTTTCACGAACATTGTGTTGAAACCATCTTTACTGACTTGATGGCGAGGTGTCAGCCGGAATCCTTGATGGTGTGCGCCCGTTACACCCGGCGTGGTGGCCTGGATATCAACCCCTGGCGCAGCACATGTGCTGAAGATGGTCCGGGGCCGCGGCTGGTTAGGCAGTAGCAGGCTCGGCTATTCGGTATCGTCTTCCTGACGCAGTCGGTCGGCTGCGTCTTCGAGGGCGCTGAGTATGGCTTTGCGCTCCCGTTCGGTGACCTTATCGGAATCCAGGTACATGGCAAAGCCGCTGTGTTCGTGTTCCAGGAAGCTACGGTGAGGCCCCATGTCGCGCCGGAAATCCACCACCTCGTAGATGGGCACCGGCTTGCCAAAGCCTTTTACGGTAATCTCGCCCTTGTCCCGGCACATAATGCGGTCTTTGATCAGCGAGAAGGTCTCATACGACACCAGAATCTCGCCTGGTTCCGCCAGGGACTCCAGTCGGCTGGCGAGGTTCACTTCCTTGCCGATAATGGTGTAATCCATCCGGTTTTCGGCGCCGAAGTTACCAACCGTGGTGTAGCCGGTACTGATGCCCATGCGGATTTCCAGGGGCGTCTTGATGCCCTGGCTGCGCCATTTCTGGCGCATGATCTTCATGTGTTTGCGCATCTCGATGGCCATGGACACACACGAGAACGCATCTTCTTTCTGGCCGCGACTGGTCGGGTCGCCAAAGAACACCATGATGGAATCGCCAACAAACTTGTCGATGGTGCCGCCGTATTTCAGGGCCACCTCAGACATCTCGTTGAAGTAGTGATTCAGAAGCTCGGTAAGGGCTTCCGGTTCCATCTCCTCCGACAGTTCGGTAAAGCCTTTTATGTCTGAGAAGAACACTGCCAGTTTCTTGCGCTGGGTTTCAAGCCGAACATCCCGTTCCCCGGTAAAGATGGACTGCCAAACCTGAGGCGACAGGTATTTCGAGAGTTTGTGGGACAGGGCGATGGACTGTTCCCGCTGGTTCTGAATCTGGGTCTTTGCCAGCAGCAGGGCCCGGGCCTGCTGGTGTGAGTAATAGGCAGTAACGCATATGTACGTGCCTGTGGCCAAAATGGCGACAATGCTGGTGAGCAGGGGGGCTTCCAGATCGGCGGCGGTGCCGGTTGCCGCCACTGTGGCGGCCATGGCGGCAGACATGAGCGCTGTGCCGAACAACCATTGCCTGACGCCGCCCACGATCAGACAGCTGAACATCAGCATCAGGACAACCGATACCGATGGAATGGCGATCAATCCGATCAAGCCAATAAAGCTGCCTCCGATTATGCAGTCGAGGAACAGCATTTTTTGCCGAATCCGGGCTGAACGTCGCAGGAAGGTTCGCCGTGTAAGCACGTGCGCGAGATGTGGCCAGATCAGAGCGCCAGCCACCATCCAGAGAAGCAATTGGGGAAACACATCCTGAAGGACACCCGTGACAATAATGGCGGCAGTGGCGGTGTAGGCCAGTATCCGACCGTTGTAATCGGGCATCGGTGGAATCGCCACCGTGTGGTCGTAGATGTCGCCTTGCCCCAGCTTGCCGGTATTGCCGGTTACGCTGCGTAATTCAGCGGGTGCGCTCATCATTTTCAGAACCGGATCCTTCCGATAAGTATGTCGCTCATTGTATGCTGCCGATTCTTTATAATTGTTGGTTTGAACTACGACTAAAGATTAACAGCATTACGTAGAACTCACAATTCATCGGGGCCGCTTCCGGCCCAACCGAAAATCATGCAACCAATCAACAGCGAGACTGTATGAGTTCGATAACCCGTTTTATTCTGGATCGTGCTTCGGAGCCCCGTTTGCAGGCACCGGCACCACCGGTGTCAGTGGTTGATCAGGCCTTCCGGTGCGCGGCCCGGGCCCCGGATCATGCGTTGTTGAGGCCCTGGCGTTATCTCGTGGTAGAGGGGGAAGGCCTGGCAGCTCTGGGCGACCTGTTTGCAGAATGCTGCCCGCCGGAGGCTTCTGATAAGGAGCGTGAGAAGGCCCGGAATGCTCCGGCTCGTGCACCCATGATTATTGTCGGTATTGCGTCGCCCCGTCATCATCCGAAGGTGCCGGAGGTGGAGCAGGTAATGTCGGCAGCGGCCGGTATGAGTTTTATCTCCCTGGCGCTGAATGATGCCGGCTACGGCGCCATGTGGCGAACCGGGCCGGTGGCTTATCATCCGTCGCTGCATGACGGTCTTGGGCTGGTGCCGGGCGAGTCCATTGTCGGTTTCCTCTATACCGGTACCGTTGCCAGTGAGAAACCATCGGTGCCCCGGCCGGATACCAAAGAGTATGTCTCAAGGTGGGCCGCGCCAGGGCGCACTTCCCCCTGGCAAGTCTGAGCCTCGATCAGCGGCAGGTCCGCCTGGGGAAACTCGTTGCCGCCCTCGTTGCGTTTAACCGGAATTTGCCGCTCATTTATTAGACAGTCCTCTTCGAAGCCCGCATTACAGCGGGCTTTTTCAATTCTGGCACTCTGCTTGCTTTAATCACTTCAGAACGCAAAACCGGCAAGTTCACAGGTTCAGCCTGGTCGGTGCAAAGATCTGGAGGCAGTAATGGCTATTACATTCGACAAAGCGCTTGGTATTCATGAGCACGCGCTGCAGGCGCGGGTCAAGCGGGCCGAAGTGCTGGCGAACAACCTGGCAAATGCCGACACCCCGGGCTACAAAGCCCGCGACGTGGATTTCCAGGCGATGATGCAGAAGGCGCAGGATTCCATGACGGGCTTTGGTATGACCACGACCCACAGTGGCCATATGGACACCTCCAGCCCTGGCGCTGACGGCGAGCTGCTGTACCGTACCCCGCACCAGCCATCAATTGATGGCAATACCGTGGATGCGCAGGCCGAGCAGACCCGTTTCATGCGCAACGCCATGGATTACCAGGCCAGCTTCCAGTTCCTGAGTAGTCGGTTTTCCGGCCTGACCAAGGCGCTGAAGGGCGAATAAGCCGCAGTCCGTACGAGATTGAAGGAGATTGTCATGTCACTGGGTAACATTTTCGACATCGCCGGTTCCGGCATGACCGCACAGTCACTGCGGCTCAACACCACCGCGTCTAACATTGCCAACGCAGAAACCGCCAGTTCGAGCACGGATACAACGTACCGTGCCCGCAAACCGGTGTTTGCCGCTATTCAGCAGGCCATGCTGAACCCTGATCAGCAGGGATTTGGTATTGGTTCCGAAGAGGGGGCCGGGGCAGGTGTTCGCGTTGAGGGGATTGTCGAGAGCGATGCAGAACTGCAGATGCGCTATGAGCCGAATCACCCTGCCGCGAACGAGGAAGGGTACGTTTATTACCCCAACGTGAACGTGGTTGAGGAAATGGCGGACATGATGTCGTCGTCCCGCAGTTTTCAGATGAATGTGGATGTCATGAACACCGCCAAATCCATGATGCAGCGAATTCTGACACTGGGTCAGCAGTAACAAGTGAGGATTAAGCCATGAGTGCAGTGAATTCCGCAGCCGCCTCAGACGTGCTGAGCCAGTACCAACTGAACCAGGAGGGCAAGACCCCTGGTGGCAACGAGCTGGGTAAAGACGCGTTTATGGAGCTGATGCTGGCGCAGCTCAAGAATCAGAACCCACTGGAGCCGCAGGACAACGGCGATTTTATCGCCCAGTTGGCCCAGTTCAGTTCACTGGAAGAAATGCAGAATCTGTCGGGCAGTGTCGACGATGTGGTTGGTCAGTTCCGGTCCAGCCAGGCCTTGCAGGCCTCGGCGATGGTAGGCAAAACCGTTCTGGCACCCTCCAGTGTGGGCATTCTGGGTAGCGAAGGCGAGATAACTGGCACCATTCAGGTGCCGGCTTCCACGGGTGGGCTGCGACTGTCGGTCATGAATCAAAGCGGTGAGTTAGTTCGCCAGATTGATATGGGCAGCAGCCAGGCTGGTGTGGTTTCGTTCCAGTGGGATGGGCAAGACGGCAACGGCAATCCTTTGCCGCCCGGCCCCTACTCGATTGTGGCGCAGGGCTCCTATCCCTCCGGATCGGAGCAGTTGGCGACCATGGTGAGCGCCAATGTCGACAGTGTGTCGTTGGGGCAGGGTGGTTCCATTACTCTGAATCTGGCCGGAATGGGCTCCATTCCGCTGTCTGAAGTCAAACAAATCAACTGATCCGGTGTCAGACCAGGAGGTATAAGTCATGGCATTTAACACAGGTTTGAGTGGTCTGCGCGCCGCTTCGGTGGATCTGGATGTCACCGGTAACAACATCGCCAACGCCAGTACCGTCGGCTTCAAAAGCAGCAAGGTACAGTTCGGTGATTTGTACGCCAGTGGTTTCCTGAGTGCCGGTACCAATCCGATTGGCGACGGCGTGCGGGTGCAGGACGTAAAGCAGTCATTCGGTCAGGGCAATATCAGCTTCACCGATAACGGCCTGGATATGGCTATCAGTGGTGATGGCTTCTTTATTCTGAACAATGGCGGTGAAATCCGTTACTCCCGGGCTGGCCAGTTCGGGATTGATAAAGAAGGCTATGTTGTTAATAACCAGAATATGAGGGTGCAGGGTTATACCGCTGATGATGATGGCAACCTGTCTGGCATCCGTGGTGACCTTCAGATTGAAACCGACAACCTGGCGCCCCGTCGCACAACGAATCTCCAGACCGATCTGAATCTGGATTCCCGAGAGGCTGTGCTTGAGCGTCGCATCCGGGATTTTGATCCGATCGCGCTTGCAGATCTTCAAGGTTCCGGCTTTACCTTCGGCTACTCCGACGGCACCAGTGATTACACGGTACCGCAGATTGATGCCACGGCTTCTGCCAGTGATGCTGCCATTGCCATTAATGCTGCGCCGGGAGTAACGGCCACTGCCAGAACCGCAGCTTCCCTGACCGGTTTGACCGATAGCGATGTGAGCAGCGCCACCAATTTCCGGCTTGAAATCCGGATAGACGGATCTGCACCGATCCCGCTGAATCTGGAAAATGTATCCTCCCTGGAAGATGTGGCGGAAGCCATTAACGACACCAGCGACAATGCGATCTCGGCCTCGGTTGTCGATGATGACGAAGACCCCTCAACCCCCGATGTTTTGCGAATCATCCACAGTGGTGGGCAGCCGCTGGAGGTAGCCTACGGCGATGCTCCCACAGGTACTCCGCTCACCAACAACCAGCAATATGACGGTGAGGTGTTCGTTACCACCGATCGCAATGTTGAGCAGGTGACCACTGATTCAGGTAGCAACGCGTTTGAAGTCGCCTTCAATGCGACACCGTTTACCGTAACCAACGAATTCAATCCCATCGACCAGCGTACTTACAACCACGCAACGTCGACCACCATTTTTGACAGCCTGGGCAATTCCCACGAATTGACCCAGTTCTATGTAAAAGAGCCATCTCCGGGTAACGGGGTGGGTCAGAGCCAGTGGTCTATCTACCTCCAGATTGACGGTGAACTGGTGGGTGGTACCGACCAGACGCCATACACTGCCTTGTTTGACCAGGATGGCCAGCTGGAATCCATCAACGGTGATCCGAACGGTGAGTTGATTATTACCGACTGGGTGCCTAAGGATCCAAGCGGTGATCCGAACGGTGCTGACGGCCCGCCGGCAAATCCCGGTGATGTGGTCAGCCCGATTCCTGAGCCGGCCACCAGTTCTGCGTTCGTTGTCAATCTGGCCAATACCACCCAGTATGGCGCGGCATTTGGTGTTAACGATCAGCAGCAGAACGGCTACACCACCGGCCGTCTTTCAGGCCTCGATGTGTCCGACCAGGGCGTGATCTTCGCCCGGTATACCAATGGTCAGTCCAAGTCTCTGGGTCAGGTGGCGCTGGCTGCGTTCAATAACACTGACGGTCTTTCTCCGGTGGGTGACACCACATGGGTGGAAACCTTTGAATCCGGCCAGCCGGTGATTGGTGCTCCCGATACCGGCACGCTTGGTTCCATCAAGGCCAGCTCCGTAGAGGACTCCAATGTGGATCTTTCGGCAGAGCTGGTGAACCTGATCATTGCCCAGCGCAACTACCAGGCTAACGCCAAAACCATTGAAACCTCCGATGCGGTCACCCAGACCATCATCAACCTCCGATAATTTCGCGCCCTAGCGAACATGGCATGACTCCTGCAGGAAGACTGGAAACAGTCAAAATTCCGGCAGGAGTTTGCCCATGGACAAAGCCCTCTATATTGGAATGTCTGGCGCCAAGCAGAACATGCTGGCCCAGCGTGCCCATGCCAACAACCTGGCTAACGTCAATACCACCGGGTTCAAGAAGGATTTTGCCCAGGCCCGCAGTATGCCCGTGTTCGGTGAGCACCATCCCACCCGCGCCTACGCCATGACCGAGCGGCCCGGCACTGATCTCTCGCCCGGCGCTTTAATGGAGACCGGACGTAAGCTGGATGTGGCGGTAGACGGCGGTGGCTGGCTCGCCGTTCAAAACAATCTGGGCGAAGAGGTATTCACCCGTACCGGTAGCTTACAGGTCGACGTGAACGGGCTTGTGCGGCTGGCGAGTGGTGAGCTGGTTCTGGGTAACGGTGGGCCGGTGGCTCTTCCTCCTTTTGACAATCTTCAGGTTGGCTCGGACGGCACCATCTCCATTGTGCCGGTAGGTGGGCCGCCGGATCAGTTGGTGGAAGTTGACCGACTGAAGCTTGTCAACCCACCGGCAGATGCACTTGAGAAAGGTCTGGATGGGTTCATTCGACGCAAGCCGGATCAGGCTCTGGATGGTCCAGAGCCACCGGATGCAGCCATGCGTGTCGCCACTGGTTTTCTCGAAAGTTCAAACGTGAATGCGGTGGAGGAAATGATCTCCAACCTGCAGTTGTCTCGCCAATACGAGATGCAGGTAAAGGTGATGTCGACCGCCAATGAAAATTCCGAGGCTACGGCACGACTGTTGCAGAACCTCTGATAACGATGATCAAACGCCATCGGTTGGCGGAGAGCGGCAAAAGATCGCCGCATCGGCCACCGGCAGGCAAGGAGCAAAACCATGCATCCAGCACTTTGGGTCAGTAAAACCGGGTTGAGCGCGCAGGACACCAACATGTCCACCATTTCCAACAACCTGGCCAATGTGAATACCACCGGCTTCAAGCGGGATAGGGCGGTGTTCCAGGATCTGCTGTATCAGATAAACCGTCAGCCCGGCGGGCAGAGCACTGAGAACACGCAGTTGCCCTCTGGCCTGCAGCTGGGGACCGGGGTCCGGATTGTTGGCACTGCCAAGCAATTCAGCCAGGGCAACCTGCAGATAACTGAACAGCCTCTGGATATGGCGGTGAATGGTCGGGGATTCTTTCAGATTCAGATGCCGGACGGACAGATCGCCTATACCCGGGATGGCCAGTTTCAACTGAACTCTGACGGCGATGTGGTCACACCGGATGGTTTTCCGCTTCAGCCGAATATCAATGTGCCGGAGAATGCCACCAATATCACCATTGGCAAAGATGGGACGGTCACCGCTATTACCGATGACCAGGCTGCGCCCGTCAACCTCGGGCAGATCACCCTGGTGGACTTCATCAACCCGCAGGGCTTGCAGGCCATCGGTAATAATCTGTTCAAGCAGACCAATGCCAGTGGTGATCCGGCTGAAGGTGAAGCCGGACTTGCCGGTCTCGGGTCCATTGAACAGGGCACCATTGAATCCTCCAACGTAGAGGTGGTGGAAGAGCTGGTGAACATGATTACGACCCAGCGTGCCTATGAAATGAACTCCAAGGTGGTTTCGACCACAGACCAGATGCTTCAGTTCATCACCAACAATATTGGTTAAGTCATGAAACGCATTCAACGCAGTTTATACACTGAACGGCTGGCCACCCTGGCACTGGTGGGTGTGCTGATTGTGCTGCAGGGATGCACCGCCATGTCTCGCCCCCGGGCTATGCCGGACGATCCGGCCTATGCTCCGGTTCGTGCTCAATCGATGATGCAGCGCGACCCGGATTCCGGGGCAATCTACCAGGTGTCCAGGAATTACAATCTGTACGGCGATACCAAGGCACTCAACGTGGGTGACGTGCTGACGGTGTTGCTGCAGGAATCCACCAGTGCCACCAAGAACGCTGAAACCTCCATTACCAAGGATCAGGAACTGAGCATTCCGGAACCGAGCATCTTTGGAAAGACAAATATCGGCTTGAACGCTTCTGCCAATTTTGAGCGGGACTTTGAAGGCTCCGCCGAAGCTGACCAGAGCAACAGCCTGGCTGGCAGTATTACCGTAACGGTTACCGAGGTTCTGCCTAATGGTGTGCTTCGTGTCCGCGGCGAGAAGTGGTTGTCTCTCACCAATGGGGACGAATACATCCGGTTGACCGGTCTGGTTCGGCCACAGGATATCCAGCCGGATAATACCGTTGCCTCTAATCGTGTTGCAGATGCCCGGTTTGCTTACGGCGGTACCGGTGATTTTGACCAGGCCAACCAGATGGGCTGGCTGGCTCGCTTCTTTAACAGTGAGTGGTGGCCGCTATGATCCGTAAACTGATGGCTGTTTTGGCCCTGACGGCCCTGTGTGTCGCGCCGGTGATGGCTGACCGCCTGAAAGACCTGGCCAAGGTGAAGGGTGTGCGCAACAACCAGTTGATTGGTTATGGCCTGGTGGTCGGTCTTGATGGTACCGGCGACAAAGCGCCGTTTACCAACCAGACCTTCCGCAACATGATGAACCAGTTCGGAATAACCTTGCCGGATGGCGTGAACCCGAATCTGGCCAATGTGGCGGCGGTAACCGTAAGCGCGACTTTGCCGGCCTTTGCCAAAGCCGGGCAGGAGCTGGACATCACGGTTTCATCCATCGGAAATGCCGATAGCCTGCGTGGTGGAACCTTGTTGATGACACCGTTGAAAGGCGCAGACGGTCAGGTTTATGCCATGGCGCAGGGCAGCCTGGTGGTGGGCGGTTTTGGCGCCCAGGGCCAGGATGGTTCCCGGATTACCGTGAACATACCCAGCGTCGGCAGAATTCCCAACGGCGCTACCATTGAGCGTGAGGTGGAATCGCCGTTCAACCGGGGCGATACCATCACCTTCAACCTGTTGCGTTCCGACTTTACCACGGCCCGCCGTGTGGTTGAGGCGATTAATGGTCGTCTGGGCCCGGACATGGCTTATGCACACGACGCCACGTCTATATCGGTGCGGGCACCCAGGGACCCATCACAGAGAGTGAGTTTTCTGTCCATTCTGGAGAACATTGAGGTAGATCCGGCTCAGGAAGCCGCAAGAGTGGTGATCAATAGCCGCACCGGTACCATCGTGGTCGGCCAGAATGTAAAAGTGAGCCCGGCTGCCATTACCCATGGCAACCTGACCGTGACTATTCAGGAAAACCCCGAGGTAGTGCAGCCCAATCCTCTGGCTCAGGGTGATACAGCCGTTCAGCAGAATACCCAGATCGCTGTGACGGAAGACCCGGCACGGATGTTCCAGTTCGGCCCGGCAACAACGCTTAACGAAATTGTTCAGGCTGTAAACCAGGTAGGGGCGGCGCCAGGCGATGTGATGGCGGTGCTTGAAGCACTCAAACAGGCTGGCGCGCTTCGTGCCGAATTGATTGTGATCTAGGTATCGCCATGCAGGATCCAAGACTACAGCAAGCCCAGGTCTACACCGATTTCAGTGGTCTGAATGCACTGAAGACCCAGGCTCGAACTGACAAACAGGCTGCACTGGAGCAGGTTGCAAAGCAGTTCGAGAGCCTGTTCCTGTCAGAGATGCTTAAATCCATGCGCAAGGCAGGCGAGGTGTTTGCCGAAGGAAACTACCTGAACAGCAATGAAAGCCAGATGTACCGGGATATGTTCGACAGCCAGATAAGCTTGAGTATGGCCGGTGGCACCGGTACCGGGCTGGCGGAAGCGCTGGTCCGGCAACTGAGTCAACAGATCCCTGGGCTCGGTGAGGATGGAGAGAAACTGGCGGGTCACAAGGGCGCCATTACCGATTACGACCGCAGTATGCCGGCGATTTCCAGGGAGTTGCCGGAGCGAATGGCAGAGGTGGCGGATGTAGCTGCGAAGGTAAAAGCAGAGCCAGCGCAGAACCCCGGCAAGTTGCCGGAGGTATTTGAGTCGCCAGAGCATTTTGTTGAGCAGCTCATGCCGTTCGCAGAGCAGATCGGAAAGGAGACCGGCATTGATCCGCGCCTGATGATTGCCCAGGCGGCGCTCGAAACCGGTTGGGGCAAACACATGATCAAAGGCGATGGTTCGCAGCCGAGTTTCAATCTGTTTGGCATCAAGGCAGACAGTCGTTGGGGCGGTGACGCTGTGAGCATTACCACTACCGAATTCCGGGGTGGCGTGGCGATGAAAGAGCGGGCAGATTTCCGGGCCTATCCGGACTACGAAGCCAGCTTCCGGGACTACGTTGACTTCCTGCAAAACAATCCCCGTTACCGCGATGTTCTGTCATCGGCAGATGAGCCAGAAGTCTTTGCTGAGAAGCTGCAGGAAGCGGGTTATGCAACCGATCCGGAATACGGAGCCAAGATCCGTCGGATCATGAATCGTGATTCTCTGATGACACTGTCGATGAGCAGTGACAGAGTAAAGGAGTAACAGATCATGGCGGGCTTGATCGGTATTGGTCTGAGTGGGGTATTGGGGCACCAGGCGGCGCTCAACACCACTGCAAATAACATAACCAACGCAAATACGCCGGGTTACAGTCGCCAGGAGGTCCAGTTCGAGACCCAGGAAGGTCGGCGTACAGGTGCAGGGACCATCGGCAGTGGCGTATCCGTCGCTAATATCCGCCGGCTGGCAGATGCCTATCTGAGTCAGCAGTTACGTGAGGACAGCACACTGTTTGGCGAGCAGAATGCTTTCAACGCCGAACTCACGCGGCTGGATAACCTGTTAGGCGGCGAAGACACCGGTCTGAACAAAGCTCTGAACAACTTTTTCTCGGCTATGCAGAATGCCGCGGAAGACCCTACGTCGTTGCCCCAACGCCAGCTCGTGCTCAGTGAAGCCCAACAACTGGTGAATCGCTTTCAGGGATTGAACCAGGAGTTCATCCAGCAG
>NZ_DIHV01000096.1:29310-37488 GCF_002420325.1 Marinobacter sp. UBA5687 | reverse complement strand
GCGGGAGGAGCGTCAGGCCAAAGAGGCGAAAGTCCGGCAACAGGCCGAAAAGCAGGAGGAGCTATGCCGGAATCTCCAGGCCCGTCTCAAGCACCTGGAGAGTGTTTCGACCTTCTACGATATCAATGAGAAGGGTGAGCGGGAGTACGTGTCAGAGGAAGAAAATCAGCAGATTCGGGACCGTTTCCGCGCCAAGGTTAAAGAAACCTGCGGCGAGTAGGTACCTATTGCGATTAACCGGCAAGGCTACCGGTTAATCGCAGCCTCCGGCTGATTCAGCATCGCAATAAGCGGATTTTTCCGCAGCACATAATCCCGCAACAGGTAGCCAAGCAGTAACCCCAAACCAAAGCCGCCCAGATGCGCGGCCCACGCCACGCCGCCCTGGGCGGTGAACATCCCGAACAGGTTTATCAGGCTCCAGATCAGGAAGTACCAGTGAGGTGCGAGTTTCTTCTGGTAAACAATGATCATGAAGGTAAGACTGGCGTGTCGGAACCACATCAGGTAGAGGCCGAACAGGGCAGCGATGGAGCCACTGGCCCCGACCAGCAGCAGGGGGCCCTGGCTTGCATCGAACAACAGCAGTTCCGCAAGGGCCGCCATAATGCCGGCAAACAGGTAGAGTGCCAGGAAGGCACCATGCCCCAGCGCATCTTCCAGGTTGTCGCCGATAATCCACAGAAAGTACATGTTCCCGACCAGGTGCATCAGGCCACCGTGCACAAACTGATAGCTCAGCAACTGAAGCACAAAATGTGACGGGCTTTGGGTGTCGGAGTTCAGTCCCAGGTTTACGAAGATCCACTCATTAGCCTCAGGGGACAGCGCTCCAACACCAAACACCAGGGCACAGAGGAACACCAGGGTTCGGGTAACCCAGGGGGTGCGGTGGGGTTTTACGTTGTATTCCACCGGCATTGCGGTCAGGAACTGGAACAGCCAGGATTTCCAGCTCACTTTCTGGTTCAGGTCTTTAAGGGCCTGCTTCAGTTGCGGCGACTGCATTACCTGATCGACTTCGTGTTTGTCGAGCCAGACGCCGTCACAGCCGGGGCAGCAGTCAATTTCCGTGGTGTAGTGAGCAAGCAATTGGTAGTGGGTCATGGGCACGCGGCACCGCCGGCAAAGCCGGTCGCTGGTGCGAAGCGCGGGGCCGAGGTGCTGCTCGTGATCGTACTGGTCTACGCCGTCATGATGCTCGGCAATCGCCTGATTTAACGCGCCATCTTCAAACCATAGCCCGTGGCACAGGCGGCAGTCGAATATGGAGGGATGGCTGGAGGAGTCCAGGCTTGCGGTATTGCAGGCCGGGCACTGTCGATAGCGGTTTCTGGGCATGACGTCCTTTTCCTGGTAAAGCGGTTTCTGAAGCGCCTGGCGATTACTGGTCCGAGGCAGTCAGATACTGCCTGGCAAATCCCTGCAACTCCTCCGCCACGCGCTGGCGAATAGCGGCACGATCCTGCGGATCCAGTTCGTACTTGCGTGCCAGCAGTTCGAAATCCTCGTCTTTGAGGGTTACCGTCAGTCGCGGGCGGGCACGGCCTTTACGGTAGGGCAGGTGGAGCACCTTGCGCACCATGTCGGCGGTCGTCATATCCTGCATGGCCGCCGACACGCGAAAGGCGCGCTGGATGTCGTTGGACAGGTCGAAGGCCATCTGTACCGCCTGAACGGCCTGTTCTTCTCGGGACCAGTCCTGTTTCTTCGCCATGGGGTTGCCTGTGAGAGCGCCTTTGAGGTGCTTGAGTGAGCGCCCCGAACTCGGGGCGCTCAGGGTTTACGGGTTTGCGTTGCCGCCCTTGAGGCGTGCCAACACATCGTTGACGGCATCCTGTTCGCCGTCAATGCCGGCGGCTTTCAGTTTTTCGTCCAGATCTGCGCCGGTCAGCTCTTTTTCCAGGGTGGCGCTGGCGGTCTGGCGGTCTTCTTCCCGGGCCTGGCGCTCGCGAATCCGTTCCAATGTCTCTTTCGCGGTGCTCAGGGAGGACTGCTGGCTGTTGATGTTGGTGTCAATCTGCGCGGTGGTGCGTAGCACCCGCTCGTTGGTCTTCACCACTTGCAGTTCCCGGCGGTAGTCGGCCAGCTGTTTCTCGGCTTTCTGAACCCGGTCTTTCAGGCCCACAATGCGCTGTTGCAGCAATTCCCGGGTTTGGGTCAGCTCCGAAGCGCGGCGCTCATGGCCAACAATTCGCTCGGCCACTTCCCGGGCCAGGTCTTCCTGGCCAGCCGCGATGGCTTTGCGGGCATCGTCTTCACGCTTGGCGGCGCTGTCCTGCTCGGTACGGATCTGTCGGGCCAGGGAGGCCGCTTCGGCCATCAGTGACGCCAGCTCCTGCTTGGCCTGTTTCAGCTCATGCTCGGAATCGCGCAGTTCCTGTTCCAGAATCCGGTTGCCCTGGCCGTCGACAACGGCTTCACCCAGTTCGTTCACACCCCCGCGCATGGCGGTCAGGATTTTTTTAAGTACGGTTCTCATGTCTCAGCCCTCACTCAAGCCAGGTAGTCTTCAAAAGTCTGTAACAGGTCGATGGCATTCTCGGCGAGGGTTACCAGTTCCTGCATGATCTCGCTGGTGCCGGACGTGGGGCTCAGTGCGCCATAGACCACATAGTGCTGGCCGGTTTTGCCAAGAGAGCTTAAGGGCATGGGAACACTGATGCGCAACATGTTTTCATGCAGCTCGTTCAGACGTTCCGGGGCCAGTTCCTGTTCGTCGAAAAGGTACGCAAGGCACAGAATCTGGGTGTCGGTTACGGTAATATACACCGGTGTTTCTTCGGCGCCGGACACGATTACCTGCAGCACCGGTTCTTCGCCGGCAATGGGCATGACATCGAAGGTTCGGCCAGCATGGGTGGCGTCACCCAGGGCCAGGGTGAGAGATTGGGTATCCACGAATAGCTCCTTCCTGTGGCGTTGAATCGGTTCGGCCGATCGGGACGAACCTTGTCCTGTCGCTTGACATTTTATGTCAATCATCCGAGTCTATACCTCGCAATTAAACATTTGCAAGAAATAGTTTGTTTACGTTATAAACAACTCGTCAGTCTGACACGGACTGTCGCCCAGTGGATTTACCAGAACGGATGTCTGGTCGCGTATGGATACATTCTTTGCAATTGCCTTCTCCTTCCCCACGGTCATTTTTTCCGTATTGTTGTGCGTGGCCATCGTTTACTGGCTGATTTCCCTTGTGGGTCTGGGCGATATCGAGGCAGATGGCGATATTGATGCCTCCGGCGACTTCTCCGGCCTGATGGTGACCCTGGGGCTCCAGGGTGTCCCGCTGCCACTCGTGCTTACTCTGTTGTTCCTGATTGCCTGGTTGGCGAGCTATTTTGCGGAGCTGTTGCTCGGTGCACTGGTGCCTGATGGTTTCCTGCATGCACTGTTCGGGCTGGCGATCATCGCCGGCTCTCTGGTGATGAGTGTTCTGGTGACCGCGGTTGTTATCCGCCCACTGCGGCCACTGTTCCGGCGGGCGTATTTACCCCCGCTTCAGAAACGTATTATCGGTACCGCTTGCGTGATTACCTCAGCAACGGTGACTGAAACCAAAGGCCGGGCAGAAGCGATTCTGGACGGTGCCCATCTGGTGCTGCAGGTCCGCAGCCATACGCCTTTGGCGCATCGCGAGCGCGCGGTGCTGATCGAACATATTCCGGACAAGAACGCCTGGTGGGTGGTTCCGGAAGCTGAATTCCTTGCCGGCGAATCGGCCGGTTAATCCCCGCACCTACTCCCTTCAATCAGCGCAGGAGAATGACTAAATGGACTTATCTTGGATGATGCCAGCAATCATGACCGTCGGGGTCCTGGTTCTGCTGATACTGGGCATACTGGCCCTGTTCAAGGCGTTTTACCGCAAGGTGGACCAAGGCCAGGCCCTGATCGTGAACGACCTGTCGCCCACGCCCAAGGTGTATTTCACCGGGGCCATGGTGCTGCCGGTTATCCACCGCGCCGAGACCATGAAAATCTCGGTCATTACCCTGGAGCTTAACCGTACCGGCAAGGAAGGGCTGATCTGTAAGGACAACCTGCGGGCCGACATTACTGTCGCCTTCTACCTGCGGGTGAATGAAACCCAGGAAGACGTGCTGCGCGTGGCCAAATCGGTGGGTGTGGGCCGTGCCTCAGACCGCGATGCCGTGAACGAGCTGTTCAATGCCAAGTTCAGTGAAGCGCTGAAGACCGTTGGTAAGAAGCTCGAGTTCATGCAGCTGTTTGAGGAGCGTCAGCGCTTCCGCGATTCCATCGTCGAGACCATCGGGGAAGACCTGAACGGTTATGTGCTGGAAGACGTGGCCATCGACTACCTGGAGCAGACGCCGAAGACCTCACTGGATCCGAACAACATCCTGGATTCCGAGGGCATCAAGCGGATTACCGAAATCACCGCCCTCCACAATGTGGAAACCAACCGTCTGGAGCGGGACCAGGAGCTGGAAATCCAGCGCAAGAATGTGTCGGCCCGGGAAGCGTCGCTGGAACTGGAACGCAGCCAGGCCGAAGCCGAAGCGCGCCAGCGCCGGGAAATTGAAACCCTGCAGGCCCGTGAGACTTCGGAAACCGAGCAGGTGCGTGAGCAGGAGCGGGCCCGTGCCGAAGCCGCTCGTATCAAGACGGATGAAGAACTGGCGATTGCGGACGAAAACAAGCAGCGCCAGATTGAAATGGCCATTAAAGCCCGCGAGCGTGCGGTGCAGATTGAGGAAGTGCGTATTCGCCAGGCCCGGGAGCTCGAGGATGTTAACCGTGAGCGGGCGGTGGAAATCGAGCGCATTGGCATGGAAAAGGCGCTGGAAGAAGAACGCAAGGAAATTGCCGATATCACCAGCCAGCGTATTGCCGTTGAGCGCAACGTGGCGGAAGAGGAAGAGAACATCAAGGATGTTCGCAACCGCTCCGAAGCAGACCGCTTGAAGGTGAAGAAAGTGGTGGCGGCTGAAGCCGATGCCGAAGAACTGAAGCTGAAAGATGTAAAAGCGGCCGAGGCGGCGTTTGAGCGCTCCAAGCTGGAAGCCGAGCAGATTCGGGTCACCGCCCAGGCGGAAATGGATGCAGCTGAGAAGAAATCGGTGGCTGATGAGAAACTGGCCCGTGGTCGCCAGGCTATGGCCGCGGCCGATGGTCTTGCCGAAGCGCAGGTCAAGGAAGCTCAGGCGTCTGCTATCCGGGCTGATGGTCTGGCCCGCGCCGAGGTCAAATCGGTTACCGCCAAGGCCGATGAAGAAGCCGGCATGGCCGAGGTTCGGGTGCTTGAGCAGCGTCTGGAAACCGAAGCCATGGGTGAAGAGAAACTGGGTGTTGCCAAGGCCGATGCCCGTAAGGCTATGGTTCTGGCCGAAGCCGAAGGTGAGCAGCGCATGGGCCACGCCAAAGCCGAAGCCCGCGAAGCCATGGCCAAGGCCGAAGCGGCTGGTCTGGTTGAGAAACTCAAGGCCTACGATGGCATGTCTGAGGAATCCCGTCACTTTGAAGAGTTCCGCATGAACCTGGAAGTTCATGAGAAGGAAGTGATGGCCCAGATCGACGCCCAGAAGGCTGGAATGCTGGAAAATGGCCGGGTTATGGCTGCTGCCCTGAAAGACGCCAAGTTCGAAATGATCGGCGGCGACGGCGGCATTTTCGAGAAGTTTGCCCAGGGCCTTGGCTACGGCAAGAGTGTTCAGGGCGTGCTGGACAAGTCCCCCTCGCTGCAGGCGGCGCTCTCGAACATTGCCGGCCGGGTGGCAGGTGAAAAGCCTAACCGCAGTTCCGAGACGGCCTGATAAGGCCGATGGCTCCCGGTACCGGACCCAAGGTGCCGGGAGTGCTTTCCCCTAACCGCATTCCCCTCTTTGGTTCAGGATGATTTGGTATGTCGACGGATCGCACCGAGCTCGAAAGCATTGTTCAGGAAGGTTCAGCCTTTGAAACCATCAAGCGCCGGCTGAAAGAGCAGGGCGGCCAACTGCGTGAGCAGGTGTCCGGGCTGAACCAGGCCCGCGAAGAGATCTTTGGCAGTGCCGGCATGAACGTGCTGGGCCGGGCCCGGGTGCGAACCGAAAACAACGCCATCGCCCGGGATGTGGTGCGTCTGGGCGACAAGCTGTTGTTCGGTTTCAATCTGCAGCTGGGCTTGCGCAAGACGCTGGTGATTGAGGACGTGTTCCGGCTGTACCACCTGAACGACGGCGACAGCGGGTTCGAGATGACCGAAGCGGCCATTGAGGGTTCGTTTCTCAAGGATGAACGCTTCGCCACCGACTTCCGGGAACTCCAGCAGTACTACAACACCGCCACGCTGTCGCAACTGGTGATTCTCAAAGGCATGTTGCTGATGGCGTTCCGCATCGGTGACAAGCTTGATGATCTTCGGGTGTTTCGCTGGGAACTGAAGCCTGATGGTGAGGTCAGCCGCTACATTGATAATCGCGGCGAGCGCGATCTGTCTTTCCCGGAACGTTTCAGTTTTCCCTGGAAAACCGTGGGCCGCGACAGCCAGGTTCAGGGCCGCTCTCCGCACCTGAACATCGCCGACACCCTGTTTGTGGATAACCTGCGGGGCAACATTACTTTCAAGGTGGAGAACAACACCTCCACCGGCGAAGGCATCTACTCGGACCCGGTGGAGTCCGATTCCCAGTCACTGGACGACGCCAGCTTCGATTTTGCCGATCTGGGCGAGATTCTGCTGGTGCGGATTCTGCCGTTTAACGAAGAACACTGGCGCTACTACCTGTTCAACCGCACCGAGCGCAAGATCGAGCGGGTTGACGCCATGGCCGGTTCCGTCGCGTCGCTGCCGGACAATCACGGCCTGATTTTTCCGTCGGGTTACTACCTGAGTACCGGCGAGCTGAAAACCTTCCAGATTCCTGACGGGGATTTCCGGCTAAAGCGTACCTTGCGGGCCCCCAACGGTGAAGACATGCTGTATGTCTTCTTCGAACAGCGCACTGGTCAGGTGATCCTGTTCCGCTACAACCTGATTCGCAAACAGGCGGATGTGCCCCTGATTGGCCACGGCTACGCCCTGTTCGAAAACGGGCATCTGGTGATTTTCAATGCCGACAAGGAACCTACGCTGGTGCACCCGTTGCAGGTGTGGGAAACGCCGTTCACTTCTGAAAGTTTCCACGCTGCGGCGAACGTCGCCAACGATTCCGAGCTGGCGCGCATTGGCAATCCCGAGCTGGTTCGGGGAATTGCCGAGCTGAATACGGTGGTTACCCTGGTGGAGGGCGCCAGCGCCAGTGAGCGGCATTTCACCAACCTGATTCGCACCGTGGACCGTATTCTGGACCAGTTTTTCTGGCTGTCAGCGCGCCAGGAAGAAGCCTTGTTTGCCGGGTTAAATCAACAGCTTAGCACCATCCGAGGCACCGCAGAGCTGGTGCTGGATGAGTATGAGAAAGTCCAGAGTATTCGCGCCCAGACCGAAGCTGCCATTACCGAGGTCGCTCAGGACCAGGGCGCGTTGATGCGGGACCTGAAACCGGATAGCTGGAAAGCACCGGATCAGTTTGTCAGTTACCTGGCACGTTTGCGCGATCATCGCGGCCGGGTGCGAACTCTCAATGATCGGCGCTATGCCGACAAAGCCCGTATCGACAGTCTTGAAGAGGAGCTGGCCGAGGCTGAGGGCCGGCTGACCGAGCGCACCTTCCGTTTCCTGGCGTCGCCGGAGGCGCTGGATGGCTACCGCCAGACCCTGACCGAGTTGCAGACTGCGCTGGCCGAGGCCGACAGCCGGGATGCCCTGAAGAAGATTGTCGATCGCTATCGGGAACTGACCGAAGGCCTGGACATGATCCAGGGCATGCTGGCGTCGATGGGCGGTGACGATGCCGCGCTGGAAACGGCGATCACCGATAATATCTCCGGCATCTACGCCACCATCAACCAGCAGCGTTCCGAAGCGGAAATCCGGCTGAAAGAGCAGGGCAGTGCGGAAGCCCGGGCCCAGTTCGCTGCACGCATCCGGCTGTTTGAGCAGAGCCTGGCGAACGGCGTCAGCGCGCTGTCGGATGTGCGCGAATGCGATGGCCTGATGACCCGGATGCTGGATCAGCTGCAGGAGCTGGAAAGCCAGTTTGGCGAATATGACGAGTTCCTGGCGGCCATTCTGGAGCAGCGTGAGAACGCCCACGAGAGCATCGAGGCACGGCGCCAGCAGCTCCAGGA
>NZ_DIHV01000096.1:14036-28917 GCF_002420325.1 Marinobacter sp. UBA5687 | reverse complement strand
ACCGAACGTTTCAGCAGCCCGGAAGAGCTGCATGCCTTCTTCGCCTCTGATGCCATGGTTAGCCGGTTGCGCAGCATGGCCGGTGAGTTGCGGGAGCTGGGTGCCGCCATGGAGGCGGACGATTGCCTGGGCCAGCTCAAAGCGGCTCAGGACACCGCCCTGCGCAGTGTTCGGGACAAGGCCGATATCTTTGAGGATGGCGGTGCCGTTATCCGGCTGGGCAAGCACAAGTTCAGCGTTAACCAGCGGGAGCTGGATCTGACCCTGATTCCCCGGGAGGATCATGTCCTGCTGCACCTGACCGGAACCCAGTATTACGAGCGCCTGGAGGAGCCCGAGCTGGATCGCCTCCGGGGCTACTGGAACATGAGCCAGCCCTCGGAATCCGACCGGGTGTACCGGGCGGAGTATCTGTCGGCACTGGTGATCGAGGAGTTCCGCAAGACCGGAGACCTGCCGGTCAATGTCGCGGATCTGGATGAGCTGACCGGTTACATCCGCAAGTTCGCCTCGCCCCGATACCGGGAGGGCTACGAAAAAGGCATCCACGATCACGACGCAGCGCTGATTGTCAGTACGCTGTGGCCGGCGATTCAGAACGCCGGGCTGCTGCGCTTCAGCCCCAGGGCGCGGGCACTGGCCATGCTGTTCTGGGCCGGGTTGAGCCAGCAACAGAGCGCGGGCCAGCAACTGCGTTCCCGGTGCCTGTCTGCCGGCATCCTCAGCCGCATGATGCAGTCCGATGAGCTGCTGGAATCCCTGCAACAGGAACTGGAACCGCAGCTCGCAAACTTTGTGGAAGAACAGCAATTGAGCCTGGCCGGGCCGGGCAGCGATGGGCGCAGCCTGGTGCATTCCGCAGCCCAGTACCTGGTACGGCAGCTGGCGGAAGAATCCGAAGCCTTCGATATCACTCGCTATGCCGGGGATCTGGCAACCGGCTTTGTCGAGGCACTGAAACGGGATAACCAGTTTGCCCAGTATCAGCAGGCACTGGAGGTCGTGGCCGATCAGCCGGCCGCTCGCTGGAGCATCACCAGCCACTGGTTGAAAGCCTGGATGGCCAAGACGGATCAGCAGCATCTGCTGCACTATCTTCCGGAGGCCGTGGTCGTGCTGAACGTGGGCGAAACGGTGAAAACCTCGGTCCGCAGTGTGGAACTGGCGTTCCAGATTGAGGGTCTGCTGGGCCAACACCCTCGCATTGAAGAGCGCACGCTCAGCCTGCAACTGGATGAATTTGACGAGCGTCTGCGATATCACCAGCAGGAGATCATTCCTGGCTGGCAGCAGTTGCAGGAGGTGCGGCAACAGGTACTGGAGAAATGGCGTGGCCAGTTACGGCTGGACGAGTTCCGGCCCCGCCCGTTGTCGTCGTTCGTACGTAACAAGCTGATCAGCGAGAGTTACCTGCCGATCATTGGCGATAACCTGGCCAAGCAGATGGGCACGGCGGGTGAAGACCGCCGCACCGACCAGTCCGGGCTGCTGATGATGATCTCGCCGCCGGGCTACGGTAAAACCACGCTGATGGAATACGTGGCCAACCGCCTGGGTCTGATCTTCATGAAGATCAACTGCCCGAGCCTGGGCCACGACGTGATGTCGCTGGATCCCGAAAAGGCACCTCATTCCACCGCCGAAGCAGAGCTGATCAAGCTCAACCTGGCGCTGGAAATGGGCAACAACGTGATGTTGTATCTGGACGATATCCAGCACACTCACCCCGAATTCCTGCAGAAGTTTATCTCCCTGTGTGACGGCACGCGCCGCATAGAAGGGGTGTGGCGCGGCAAGACCCGCACCTACGACATGCGTGGCAAACGTTTCTGTGTGGTGATGGCGGGTAACCCCTACACCGAGAGCGGCGAAGTCTTCAAGGTCCCCGACATGCTCGCCAACCGGGCCGACATCTACAACCTGGGTGACGTGCTCTCGGGCATGGAGCATGCCTTTGCGCTGTCCTACATCGAGAACAGCCTGAGCTCCAACCGGGTGCTGGCACCGCTGGCCACCCGGGGCATGGCGGACTTTTACCGGTTCGCCGATCTGGCCGAAGGCAAAACGGTGGCGGATTCGGACTTTGAACACGACTACAGCGCCGCCGAGCGCGATGAAATCGTTGCCCTGTTGAAGAAAATGATCCGGGTGCGGGAAACCGTGTTGCGGGTCAATCAGGCTTACATTGCCTCCAGCGCCCAGGCAGAAGCGTACCGCACCGAGCCCACCTTCAAGCTGCAGGGCAGTTACCGGAACATGAACAAGCTGGCGGAGAAGCTGTCGCCGGTGATGAGTGACCAGGAACTGGAAGCCCTGATTGATGACCACTACCAGGGCGAGGCTCAGCTGCTGACCTACGGCGCCGAAGAAAACCTGCTCAAGCTCAAGCAGATGCGCGGCACCATGAACGACGAAGAAGCGGCACGCTGGCAGGCCATCTGTGAAGAATACCGCCGCCGTCAGCAAGCCGGTGGCGACGAGGAAACCGGGGTGAAAGTGGTTCGCCAACTGGGGCTGATCTCGGAACATCTGCAGCAACTGGGGCAACAGCTGGTTGCCGGACTGGACAGCGGAAAACACCCGGAACCCGATCTGGACAAGGCTCTGAGCCAGTTGTCCCGTTCCCTCGAAACCGGCCTCAGCGAAGGCCTGCAATCGGTACAGCTGAATCCCGCTGTCACCGTCAACCTGGACAGCCCGCCCCAGGTGGGCGACGCGCTGATGGCCTTCGCCCGGATCTTTGAAGGATCCATTGTGCCGCTGGTGAAAACCATGGATGGCAAGCTGGATCTTGATCTGAAAACCCAGCAGGAAATGAGTCGGGTGCTGAGAGTGATCCGTGACTTGCAGGACAGATTGCTCACCCAGGATGGAGCTCAGAGCTAAATCGTAAACAAGGCAAGAAAAGGATGTTGCCTATCATGATCAAGGAAGATGTGCCTGTGCCGGCCGCCACTGAGTTTATGGAAGCACTCAATAGTGGTAACCACCTGAAGCTCATTCGGGAGTGGGGTGACGTGCTGTTTCACACCGTGTTCATTAGAGAACACCCGGGGCTCGAATTACCAATGCTGTACAGTGTTGATGATCACCACAGTTTTTTGGCAAGCCCGGATGCAAATGAAGTGCAAGAAGCCCTCCAGGAGCACCTTGTCTTGGCGGAAGACGCCGATGTTTTCGTCAGGGCCGTACCGTTACGGGAGTTGGCCAGAAACGCCCACATGCTGGGAGCCTGGCTGAACTGGTTTGATGCCAAGATCATCATGGACAGTTCACTCATGGAACTGTTGGGGATGAAAGCCTTGGTGACGCTGGATGATGGGCAAGAGAGACTTTATCAAGCGAAGGTTTATGCCTCCCCTGCAGTGAATAAGAGCGGCACCTCGGCTAACGTAAGCGCCCAGATCTGGAAAGTCAGTGATATTGAGGGTGGGGCCGGCCTTCAGCGGACCCGTGAGTTCTTTGTTTATGATGACAGCAAATCTTTTGCGTTCGCAGAAAACGAAGGCTCAATCCTCTCTTCATGCAAGCTCAGCCAGTTAAGGGCCAAGGAGGCGATGCTCTTTGGCACCTGGGCGTCGCCTGTCTATAACTTTGAGGCTGTAACCAAGGATGCAGTTAGGGAAGCGGATCACCTTGTTGAGGACACCTATGTTCCTCACCCATCATTGCTGGATGAGGCGTTACTGGACTCATTTCGTGAACTTGAGCGGGCTATAAACAATGAGATCATGCCCGATGCACGCCGGCTTCATCTGGACGTTAGCAAAGGTCAGGTTTTCGCCGAACTGGAAGAGCCCGGAGATGACGAGCTGGATAGAGTCGAGGGCCGTAAATTCTGCATTGTTTTTGATGATCACCCAGAGTGGTGCCTGTGGCTGGGCGGCGATGGCTTGGCAGTGAC
The DNA here is from genome assembly GCF_002420325.1 of Marinobacter sp. UBA5687. Taxonomy (NCBI): domain Bacteria; kingdom Pseudomonadati; phylum Pseudomonadota; class Gammaproteobacteria; order Pseudomonadales; family Marinobacteraceae; genus Marinobacter; species Marinobacter sp. UBA5687. The sequence continues at coordinate 25,013 of NZ_DIHV01000096.1, read as the reverse complement.
GGACTATTCGGACGAGGTCTGGTTGCCAGAATCGCCCGGACGTCATGAAGTTCGGGAATCTCTGCGTTTGAAAATAGTTCGGGCCATCGCCTGGACGTTATTCTGGAAGGGGCGAGAGCCTGGTTCGCGAGTGTCGCTGATTCCCGGGCAGTTTGCGGGGCTAAGGCCTTTTCGCCCGGATAATCTGGACCGGATCTTTCATCCTCCCCTGGACGATACCCGGTTCCCGGCACTGGCTTCTATGCCTTGCGGCGAACAACCGTTGCCTGTGCTGGTGCATGGTGAGCTACCCGAAGGTTATGTGGTTGAAGCACTGGAAGACCTGCAAGTGTCAGCGGCAGAGCTGCCAAGGGGAACACTGCGCCGAGACAGTCTGCTGTTGAATGGAGCCGTTCATTTTGGCTCGATGTGCGGGCCCATTGTGGTGCCGCAGACGGCCATCGAGTTCCCTGACGAGTGGTACACAGGTATTCGAACCTCTAACACGCAACTCATTTCCGATTTGAAGGCGTTTCTGTGGGACCAGTCCAGGGTTGTGCCTGCACCTGAAAAAGATCCGGATGATCCCGGTGCGGTGATTGGCATCTGTCTTGGGATTATGGCTTTCCTGTTGGTGCTCGTTCTTGTGCTGGGCTGAGATACGCGGCGTGGCAATGGATGGCTTGTCATAACAGCGCCTTAAGTGCAGGTCATTCGTTGAATAACAGGAAATGGTTTTGTCCTTGGTTTTTTGACAAGAGCGTTCGCAGGGTGTGACCAGAAGAGGTCACACCCACACGTCGTAGAGTATTTATGGCGCTGTCGTAGTGTTCGCCCTCCGCAACTGCTCCATAGCTCCAAGACTGGTAAATACTTCCAGGCTACTGACCGGGCTGGCGCCTGCGTCGGCCCCGACATAGTAGTCCGGCATATCGATGGTTACGTCCTTCAGGGCCGGGTACATTACCTGGGCGATATCGCGCTGGATTTCGGCCATGTAGATATCCCGGGCGGCCTGTTTGGCCAGCAGGTGTGCCTTGGCGACTTCGGCTTCCGCCAGGCCTTGCTCACGAATGGCTTTTGCAGCGTAGGTGGCGGCTTCGGCATTGGCTTTCTGGATGTCTCTCTCAGCAACCGAGATTTCCAGCTGCTTCTGTTTCTCCAGCACGGCTACGGCCTTTTCTTTCTCTTTGCGGACGGTTTCCAGTTCTGCCTGCTGACGCTCCATTTCCACTTCTTTCTGCTTGGAAATAATGGCCAGTTCCTTGCTGCGCTGGGCGTCCTGGATGGCCCTGGCCTTTTCGATCTCTTTTTCCAGCTGCGCGGTTTTGGCTTCGGCGCGGGCGGTTTCCTGGGCCTGGATCGCGGTAATCCGCTTGGCGACCAGGTCCTTCTTTTTCACCAGCAGCTCATCCAGTCGCTTCTCGGGCAGCGGACGACCAATGGTCACCTGGCGTACCTGAATGCCATAAGCATCCAGCGGGTTGGCAATGCGCTTGGCTTGGCCGGCGCTGTCCTGCAGGATGATGTTCTTCCAGACCAGCTGCACTTTCCGCTCCAGCCGGTCGCCGTCGTCATTGGTTGAAGATACGGCAGCCAGGTCGGTCTGCTCCACTTCCACCTGCTGTCGCTCGGTTTCGTAAAGGCCATTCTGCAACTGGTCTTCCAGTTGAACCTTGAACTTGTTCAGACCACCCTGGAAGAACTCTTCGCCGGTGTACTGGGTGGCGGTCACTACGGTCACGTTTTTGGCGTTCTTGATCAGCAGGGAATCGATCAGGTTGTCGTAGCTACGGAACTCACGATGCATAGCCACAATCTTTTCCGGATCTGCTGACAGTCGGAACCGGAAAGTGGCCGGAATCCGGGCGGTGTAGGTGTCAGCGAACTGCACCTCTACTTCGCCCAGCTGCCGGGTGGATTTGATCTTTTCACCACTCTCCTGGTTACCGAAACTCAGGGTCATGGCCTGATTGTAGGTATAAACGTTTGAGAAGAACGGTACCTTGAAGTGCAGGCCGGGCTCGGTGAACACGCGGATGGTGCCAAACAGGGTGTCCTGAACCACATAGGTGTAGCCCAGCTCCGTGGTAAAAAAGGAAGACATGGCCAGGAAGACCGCGAACAGCGAGCTTGCGATGGCCAACAGATATTTTTTCAGATTATTCAGAACAGCAGAGAGCATTTTCTCTGTCCGTGAGATTGCCGGGGCGTCCATTCGATACTCCAGATGGGTTCTTGGGGCGGCAGAATGTACCGGAATGTCGTAAATAGTGTGTAGGAAGATCAGTCAGATTTTTGTGGGAAAAGTCTGCATGTGGCCGGCAGTAACGTCACTGGCTTGAGAGCGCCATGCTGCGGTGGTCGTCCAGGCGCCTACATTAAAGCCGGCCCGTAGGTTAGACTGGCCGGCTTTAAACTGGCGTAAGGAGCCCAACATGATCTGGACCGTATACCTTTCTGGCGAAATCCACACCGACTGGCGCGAGCAGATTGCTGCGGGTGCTGAGGCGGCCGGCCTGCCGGTAGAGTTCACGTCTGCCAATACCGATCACGAATCCAGTGATGCCGCAGGTGACTTCCTGGGCAAGCCGGAAAACAATTTCTGGCGTGACCACCAGTCGTCCAAGGTAAACGCCATCCGCACCAAAACCCTGCTTGAGCAGTGTGATCTGGCGGTCATCCGCTTTGGCGACAAGTACAAGCAGTGGAACGCGGCCTTCGACGCCGGTTATTGTGCGGCCATGGGCACGCCATACATTACCCTGCATGACGAAGACATTGTGCATCCGCTCAAAGAAGTGGACGCCGCCGCCATGGCATGGGCTCAAACGCCGGAACAGGTGGTAGAGCTGCTGAAGTATGTAACGGCTTAAGAGCCGCAATATCGGAATTCTGTAAACAGGGACGTAACAGGGCAAAGGACTATGCCACTCTGCAATACCACCCGTGTCAGGGCGATGCCTCTGGCATTCAGTTTTATTGTTGTATCAATCTTCCTTTCAGCGTTTGGGCACGCCAGTGGCCGGCCGCCGGCTCTTCCGCTCGCCAATGTCTACCATCCCGGGGTCAACCTGGAAGAGTACTGGGTCAGTGAAAAGCTGGACGGTGTCCGGGCATTCTGGGATGGCGAGACGCTCTGGTCTAGGGGCGGGTACAGGTATAGCGCACCGGCCTGGTTTACCCGTCAGTTTCCCGCTCAACCGCTGGATGGCGAACTCTGGAGCGGTCGTGGCCGTTTTGCGGAACTATCTGGCGTAGTCCGCAAAGTTCAGCCAGTAGACCAGGAATGGCGTCAGGTGCGCTTCTACGTCTTTGATTTGCCCGAGCCAGATCGGCCTTTTGAGCAACGCTATAGACGCTTGCAACAGCTGGTGACCGCAGCAGATTCGCGTTATCTGGTACTGGTGGAACAGCGGGTAGTTGCCAGCCACGATGAGCTGATGGCCCGGCTTGAGCAAACGGTCGCGGCCGGTGGTGAGGGACTGATGCTGAAACGCCGCAAAAGTTGGTATCAGGCGGGCCGTTCAGATGACCTGCTCAAAGTGAAAAAACATCAGGATGCGGAAGCCACAGTGGTTGCTCATCTTCCCGGCAAGGGCAAGTATGAGGGATTATTGGGGGCACTGGAGGTAGAGCTGGAAAGTGGTCGCCGGTTCCGGCTTGGCACCGGGTTTACCGATGAGGAGCGGCACAATCCGCCTGCTATTGGCGCCCGGGTTACGTTCCGCTATCGCGGCCTCACGGCTACAGGCTTACCCCGGTTCGCCAGCTTTCTAAGAATTCGTAATGACGAACCGGAGAGTATCGAATAGTTCAGCCTGTCAGCGCCTTCTTACTCTTGGCGAGCTCCTCGAGGGTGCTGTATTCACACTCGTTTTCAACGATAAAGCTGCGGCCTGAGTCGATCAGGATGTTGTCATCACGCATGAAACGTCGGCCCAGCAGCACTGGATAAGAGAACTTGCCCCGGTCCGTCAGTGAAAACTGGGTTTCATGGGTTTTACCACCAATACAGAAGTCCATTTTTATCACGTATCTGCGTTGGGACGGCGCGCCCTTGCGCTTGATCAGTACGGTCCGGTATACCGGCCGTTCGAATTCTAGAATCACTTCTTCGTGATCAATATCTCCTTCACTGGGCTGGTCTTCATGGTCGCCCAAGGGCAGTTGGAACCGCACCCATTCTTCATTGTCCTTCTCGAATGGTTCGACATTGACTGCATGCAGGGAGGAGGTCTTGGCACCGGTGTCGAGACGGGCTTTCAGGCGTATGCCGGTTTCGCCCATTACCACCCATTCCACAAACCCCATAACCTCGGGTTCCGGTGTGGCCTCTTCTGTGCTTTCGGCCGATGCCGGAAGCGCGGAAAAAATCAGGCTTGTCAGAGTGAGTAAGAGAACGGCAGATCGCATTAGATGCTTCCTTGTATTTTCCCGGTTAAACGACAAATACGGTTCGGAAGCGTATCAGGATTCCCTCTCTGTCGCCCTTGCCGGCAGATTAAACTTCCTTGAGCCGAAGCGTTGGCAGCCATTCGCCCGTGAGCCGTATTCTGGCCCGATTATCGCCATAGCCTTTGTCCCTGTCAGGCGTACACTGGAGCTATCAACAGGAGATGATGATGGCACCTCAGGTCTCAACCGGGCGAATCCAGCAACAGGTAGCGGCCATCGCCAGTGGCTTTCTTGGCGACTGGCTGGAGCATCGTGGCAATGGTCTTGCCGTTCCTATGTCCGTATTTGCCGGAGATACAGAGCTGCAGGTAGAGAAACCGGAACCCGAGGCGCCCGGTCGTACTTTGTGCCTGTCCATCCACGGACTCATGGAGCTGGAGTCGGTATGGGATTTTCCCTCGCGGCCCGGGCACCACTATGGCAGCCATCTGGCGGAACAGCTTGGCGATGCCAGCGCCCTGAAACTGCGTTTCAACACTGGCCGGCCGATCTATCGGAACGGCCAGGAGCTGGCGGCCCTGCTTGAATCCCTGGTCAGCAACTGGCCCGTCCCGGTACAGCGGTTGATCCTGATCGGGCACAGCATGGGCGGATTGCTGATTCGAAGTGCCTGCCACTACGGCATGGTGAACAATCATGCCTGGATCACCCGGTCACCGGATTGCGTGTACATCGGTTCGCCACACGATGGCTCCTGGTTGGCGGTTGGTGCCCACCGGGCTGCCGGTTGGTTAAATCGGAGATCCCGGGACTATCTGAGGGTGATTGGCGAAGTGATCGACCTGCGTAGCCAGGGTATCCGTAATCTGTCTCGGGGCGATGTCCTGGAGCCCGGTGTGGAGCCCCAGCCACTGTTACCGGAGGCCCGGCACTATGTGGTCAGTGGCCTGCTCCTGCGCGGTCAACAACACCCTGTGAACCTGCTCTTTGGTGACGCCTTGGTGCAGCAGGCCAGTGCTGAAGGCGCTGGCCAATCCGGCTGGCAACTGGCGGGCTGTGCGAATTTTCCGGGTGTGGATCATATCGGCCTGGCACACCATGCATCGGTGTGCCAGCAACTGGAGGACTGGTTGGTATGAACAACGGTAATAGCGACATGCACTGGTGGCTGGGCCTGGTAGATCTTCTCGCTCACGGTGTGCAACACGGCGCGGTGAAACTGCAGCGGGTTCATTTATCGGTAGCCGAAGAAAGCTTTCGGATACTGGAAACTGTGCCGGTTACCCGGCCCGGAGCGAGAGTGGTTCGGGTATGGCACCACGGTATTTCCCGGCTGAGTTACGGCAGTGTGGTGCTAGCGGGAGCTGCCGTTGCGCGGGCTGCTGGCGGTTATCTGCAGGTACGAGATGACAGGAAAGTGAATAAATCTTAGTCCGGTTTTAACCCGGTACCCCTGAATTCTTCTGTAGGCTGGTTTTACGCAATCGGGAAACAGGATTTCCGATTGATCGTTTTGACGAACGGAAAACCCAACCACAGAGGAAAACGCGTTATGAGCTACAAAGCTGGATTTGCGTGTGCAACTGTTCTGACTGCTGCCGTCTTCACTGCCCCTGCTGTCTGGGCTCAGGATAATGTCAGCCGCGACAAGTCAGGACCGTACATCAGTGGTAGTTACGGGGGATACAAGGCCCACGGTGGCGAATTCGAGGACGAGAACGATCTGCTTGGCGCGGCTCTGGGCTATCAGTTCAACGAATTTTTTGCCCTTGAAGCCGAGTACATCGATTTTGGCAATTTCGGCGATGATGACGTGGAAGGCAAGCTCAAAGGCGCGGGCCTGAGTGCCATCGGTCGCCTGCCATTGACCGACAGCTTTGGCGTTTATGCCAAGGCCGGTGCGTTTGCTTCCGCGTTTGATGTTGAAGCCTTCGATGAGGACGAAACCTACGATGAGGTGAATCCTTTTGTCGGTGCCGGTGTCGACTTCCGGGTAACCGAACAGCTGACGGCGTTTGCTGAGTACAACCGCTACAATGTGGACATCGATGAAGACGACTTCAACGGCCAGGTAACCAACGACGGTCCGGATTTCGATACCGGTCGGGTTGGTCTGAAATTCCAGTTCTGACACTGGCGTCAGTCGTTAAAAAAAAGCGCAGCCCTTAGAGGCTGCGCTTTTTTGTATTCAGGCACGGTGAGAATTACTGCTGGTTCTCAAGCTCGCCAAAGGTATCGGCAAACAGGGCCGACGAGAGGTAACGCTCGGCCGAATCCGGCAACACCACCACGATGTTCTTGCCCTGGTGTTCCGGCTGTTTGCTGACCCGAATCGCGGCCACCACCGCAGCCCCGCAGGAAATACCGCACAGAATGCCCTCTTCCCGCATCAGGCGATGGGCCATGGCCATGGCGTCCTCGTTGGACACGGCCTCTACCTGATCGACCAGGTCTAGGTCTAGGTTCTTGGGTACAAAGCCGGCACCGAGACCCTGAATCTTGTGCGGGGAGGGTTTGATCTCGTCGCCCCGCAGTGTCTGGGCAATGACCGGTGAATCCGCCGGCTCCACCGCCACGGTGGTAATACTTTTGCCCCGGGTTTGCTTGATGTATCGGGATACGCCGGTCAGCGTGCCGCCGGTACCAACGCCGGCAACAAAGATATCCACTTCACCGTCGGTATCGTCCCAGATTTCCGGGCCGGTGGTGTCCTCGTGAATCTTCGGGTTAGCGGGATTCTGGAACTGCTGCGGCAGGAAGTGGTTGTCCGGGTCGGAGGCAAAAATATCCTCGGCCTTGGCGATGGCGCCCGGCATACCCTTGGCGGGTTCGGTGAGTACCAGTTCGGCTCCCAGGGCCTTGAGAACCTTGCGCCGCTCCAGACTCATGGAGGCCGGCATGGTGAGAATCAGCTTGTAACCGCGGGCAGCGGCGACATAGGCAAGGGCAATGCCAGTATTACCACTGGTTGGCTCGACAATGGTCATGCCCGGTTTCAGGGTGCCGCGTTTTTCAGCATCCCAGATCATGGCGGAACCAATCCGGCATTTGACCGAGTAGGCCGGGTTCCGGCCTTCGATCTTGGCCCAGATCGTTGCGCCATCGTTTACCCGGTTCAGTTTCACCAGCGGTGTGTTACCGATGGAGAGGGAATTGTCGTTATAGATACGTGCCATGTTCTGCTCCTGTTCCTTATGTCTTGCGTCCGGTCTGTCTTGCTTCCAGGCGGTTTCGACCATTGCCCTTGGCGGCGTAGAGCGCCTGATCGGCCTGCCTCAGATACTCCGCCGGTGAGCCGGTCGGCTCGGGCACGCCATAGGCGAGGCCAATACTGACCGTCAGTTCGATCGGGCTACCCTGGCAGGTATCGCACTGCCGGTTGGCAACCGCTGTCCGGAAACGTTCCAGTCGGTCCATGATATCGGATGCGTCTTCGTAACTGGTGAAAATTATGAATTCCTCACCACCAAAACGCGACAACCGGTCGGTTTCCCGGCGGAAGTGCTCCCGCATCACATCAGCCAGTGCCTGAAGGCACTGGTCACCGGCTTCATGGCCCCAGGTGTCGTTGATTTTCTTGAAGTGGTCGGCATCCACCATGGCCACCGCGAAGCCGGTTTTATGGCGCTGGCACCACTGGAAGCTGCGGGGAAACTCGCGGTCGAAATAGCTGCGATTACCCAGTTGAGTGAGATTGTCGGTTACGCTCAGCCGTGATAATGCTTCGTTGGCCTCGGCCAGCTCCCGGTTCAGGCGGCCGAGCTTGCGATTCCAGTACACCAGCAGAGCCGTTATCACAAGGCCGGCAATCAGAATCTGCCAGAAACGGGTGTAATCAACCCGTTCCTCAATCCGGAGATTACGCCAGGTACTCTCCAGGTTTTCCCTCTCCTCTCGAGTGAGGCTGGAAACCAGCCGCTGCATGATGTTGTGCAGTATAGGCTCGTCATTTCGAGTAGCAATGGCCAGAGACCAGTCGGCAGGAACCCGGCCGATCACTTTCAGGTCGGCCAGGCCGAGTGACTGCATGTAATAACTGGCGGTCGCCAGCGTGGTGATGTAGCCGGCCAGTTTGCCGTTTTGCAGCTGCCGTAACCCTTCTTGCTCGGAGCCAACCGGAACAAGCTGCAGCGAGGGGTAACGTTGCTTGAGGAGCTCGGCAAACGCGTAGCCGTCGACCACGCCAACGGGCCTGTCTCCCATATCACTCAGCCGTTCTATAAACGGTGCCTCAATACGCCCCATGATGACATTAGGCACTTCAAGGTAGGGTGTGGTGAAGCTCATATAGCTGGTGCGTTCCGGGGTTTCCATAGCCAGAGGGAACATGTCACAGCGGCGGTCGCGGGCGGCGTCGATGGATTCCCGCCAGCTGTCGGTTGGCACCAGTTGGAAATTGAGGTCACCCCGTTCCCGGAACAGCTCCAGTACCTGGGCTGAGAGTCCAACATGCTGGCCATTCTCGACAGCTTCCAGTGGGCTCCAGTCCGGATCGACACAAATACGGACTCTGCGATTATGCTGTCGCAGCCAGTCGGATTCCGTTTCGTTCCACTCAATTCGGCCACTCGGTTGATCTGCCCGGCGGGCCGTGGCGCCGAGCCAGCGGGTTTCGATGGTTCTCTGTTCGGTGGGTGAGATTGACGCCAGAGCCTGGTTCAGGATATCTGCCAGGGGCGACAGGGTCGGCCGGATGCCGAAACGCAGGTCCTCTCCGGTGAAACCGGGAAGTAACAGTTCGCCGGCAATACGTACGCCGCTGATGCCAAGTTCATGTATCCAGTAATTGCCCGAATGCAGGGCATTGATCACCACATCCACGTCGCCCTTGGCCAGTGCCTGGAACATGGGCTCCTGAGCACTGAAGGTGAGCAGGTTGTCTGTGCCCAGAATTTCTTTCACTGCGTCTTCGTAATAGATGCCGGCACCAATGGCCAGGCGGTAGTCGCCCAAGTCCTCCAGCCGGGTGTAGTTCAGGCTGTCACTTTGGGTAAAAACAACATTGGGAATTGTATGATAGGGCTCGGTGAAACGGGCAAAGGCTTCCCGTTCCGGGCGATAGGACATGTTCGCCATGATATCGATATCGCCGTTCTGCAGCATTGGAATCAGCTCGTCCCACTGGCCGCGTACCGGAATAATCTGCAGGCCGGTAAGGTCGGCCAGACGATCCATAACGTCCACGCTCAGGCCCAGGGTTCGGCCGCCATCGGTAAAGCTGAACGGAGCATAATCGTCCATGAAACCAACTCGAACCGGCCCGAGGCTGGCCAGGAACCGTAGTTGTTCGGAACTTAAAGGCAGCCTGGCGGATTGTTCCGAAGAATAGCCACCGAACTCCTGCCAGCGTTCGCGCAGATTACTCAGGCGGTTTGTCGGAATGGCATCCAGCCCGGCCTGTAAACGGTCTAGAAGTAGCTGGTCGCCAACTCTGACGCCAATTCGAAAGTCTTCCCGCGATAACTGGTTCAGCGGTGCGGGCCCGGCCATCTCCAGAAAACGGAAGCCGGCCTGGTTGGCCAGGTACTCCATAGTCAGGCGTGGGCCAACGGCTACATCCACCCAGCCAAAGGCCAGGGCCCGCACCAGGCTGGGCAGGGTGTCGTAGGTCTGTATGGTGAGGTCTTCTTCCTGCAGCCGATCCAGGTAGTATATGTTCTCCACCACCCCGATCTTCAGGCCTGCCAGGTCCTTCAGATTCTGGATTGGGGGCAGGTAACGAGCGCTGTCGCGCATCAGGTAGACTTCGCGAAAATGGTAGGGTTCGGTAAACAGGATCTTTTCAGCCCGCTCCGGGCGCCAGGAAATACCATCAATGGCGTCCAGATCGCCCCGCAGGAATGCCGCGTAAATGTCTGGCCAGCTGCCGGCCCGGAAATCGAAGGTCAGGTTGGCGTTACGAGCGACTTCTCGCAGGACGTCAATGGAAAATCCCGTTGGGATGCGTCCCTCGAAAAAACTGTATGGTTCGTTATCGGCGACTACGCCGATGGTAATCACCGGAGGTCTGTCCGCAGGGGACTCTGCCCGGGCGAGCCCGGCAACAACCAACAACAATAGCAGAGCCATGAAAGATAGCCGGGAGACGACTAAGATCGGGCGCTGTAGCGTTGAAAACGTGGGGACTGTCAAAATGAACCTTCTATGTTGCTTACCGCTACAGTGTAGTTGCAAATCGTAACCTCTGACAGTCATAACTGGCCAGAATTCATACAGACTTTGTGAAATCTTCAACGAGGAACCGCAGCCCATGGCAGAACAGGCGTTTGATTGGCAACACACACCAGCCGCCGTCTGGCGGAGGCATCGTTCAGGCTTGCGGGCCATTCGCCGGCTGGACCCGGTGCAGTGGCCGGCGCTGACCGGCATCGACCACCAGAAGCAGGCACTGGCAAGGAACACCGAACGTTTTCTGGCGGGTGAGCCCTCCAATAATGCGCTGCTCTGGGGATCGCGGGGGACGGGCAAATCTTCGCTGATCAAGGCCTTGCTGAACCGCTATTGCGATCAGGGCTTGCGCATGATCGAGGTGGACAAGGACGACCTGGTCAATCTGCCTGAAATTGTCGACGACATCTGCGATCTGCCGTTCCGGTTTGT
>NZ_DIHV01000096.1:0-13664 GCF_002420325.1 Marinobacter sp. UBA5687 | reverse complement strand
TGAAAAGCGTGCTGGAAGGCTCACTGGAGCTGCCGCCGGAGAATGTGCGGGTGTATGCCACGTCTAATCGGCGCCACTTGATGCCGGAGTTCATGAGCGACAACCTCAAAAGCGAAGTCCGGGATGGCGAACTGCATCCGGCCGAGGCTATTGAGGAGCAGGTGTCGCTGGCCGACAGGTTCGGTCTTCAGTTGTCGTTCTACCCGTTTTCGCAGGATGTCTATCTGCAGGCGGTGGATCTGCTGTTTTCCCAGGTACAGGACCGTGAAGCTCTGCACCTGGAGGCGGTGCGTTTTGCCACCGGCAAGGGCGTGCGCAATGGCCGCACTGCCCAGCAGTTCTATCGCCAGTTCGCCGGCGACCCGCGCTTCTGCTGAACCGCTACTGCCGGCGTGCCATGCGGATGAAACGATGGTGGATGATGCGGATGCCGATGAACACCAGTACCATCACCACCGGTATGGCCAGGGCTGTCACCAGCGACTCGTTGATCGGTAGCCCGGTGCCCTTCAGGGCGTCCAGCCCAAGTTTCAACAGGCCAATCAGGTAATAGGAGATGGCCACCACAGAGAAGCCTTCCACGGTATGCTGCATCATCAGCTGAATGCGGGAACGGCGGTCCATGGAACTGAGCAGTTGCTGGTTCTGGCTCTGGATGGCCAGCTCAACCCGGGTGCGCATCATTTCAGAGGCCCGGTCGACCCGGCGTGACAGATCTTCCAGGCGTTCGTTGACGGCTTCGCAGGTTTTTACCGCCGGGGTCAGGCGCCGGGTCATGAATTCCGTGATGGTCAGATGGCCGGAGACTTCGTCTTCTCGTAGTTCCTCCAGTCGGGTCAGTACCAGCCGGTGATAGGCCCGGGTTGCCGAGAACCGGAAGGTGGTATGGGCACGGTAGGCTTCGATTCGGGCTGCGATGTTGGTCAGTTCGGCCAGAATCTGCTGTTCATCCAGGCTCTCGTTGTCCGCCAGGGACTGAGTGATGCGGGCAAGCTGCTGATCCATGTCGTTCAGGGAAGGAGTGATTTCCCGGGCCACGGGTAAGGCCAGCAACGACATCAGTCGATAGGTCTCGATTTCCATCAAACGCTGAACCAGGCGACCAAGCTGGCTGTTGGACATATGGTGGTTCAGCACCATGAACCGCCCGAAATTGTCGCTGTGCAACTGGAATGAGCCGAGTACCCGGGCTGCCCCTTCCTGCGGGCTGCTACCCACCAGGCGCATACCTTCAAAATGTTTGCGCATAAAGGCCAGCTCGCTGCGTGCGTCCTCTGAGGAGGCGCGCACCTCAACGTGAAAGGCCCCCACCACGGTACCCTCCAGCTGCGCCAGCCAGCCGTCCGGCAACAGGCTCAAGCCGGTTTCCGCAAACGGATCCGCGTCTGAATCGGCCAGATTGATGAAGGTGTAGGAGGTAAACTCCATATGCACTTCACGCCGGATCCGAAGCTTGCCGAAGCTCTGTTCGTAGCAGCTTACCTCTTGCTCCGGCCAGGGTTCACCCAGCAGCCGGTGCAGTTTCTGGAGATGTTCAAACTGCCGGGTTCGCTGTTCCGGTGTGGTGATCACCGCAATCTGAGTGACCCGGGCATGGGGCGGAATAATCTGGAACGGTCGGGAATGAAGTTCCTGGTACAGATCCGCCCGGAGCGGGTGAAAATCCAGGCTGCTGGTGTCGGCACTCACGGTAATGTCCTTGCTTTGGCCTCGGTAGCGGGGATGATAACCCGGAAGCAGACCCCGTCAATGCCACTCTGGTGCTGGTTTCTGGCCTCTACCCGGCCACCATGGTAGTCGGCAATCAGTCGCACGATCAGCAAGCCCTGGCCAAGATGCCCGTCGTGGGCACCGCTGCGTTGCGAGACGAACGCGCCGAAAATATCGACGCCGTCATGGTCAGGCAGTCGGGAGCCTTCGTTAAACACCTCGATCAGGTAATGGCCATCGTGAATGTGCAGGCAAACATCAATGCCGCCGCCTTCTGGCGTAAAGTCCCTGGCGTTGTCCACCAGCTTGTCGAGCATCTGCACCAGCATTTCCGGCGAGCCGTTCATCACACAGTCAGAAGCCGGGCCTGAATAAACGATTCGATGCCCGGTATCCAACTGCTGGTACGCGGAGGTGGCTTCGGCCAGCACCCGGGCCAGATCGAACGGCTCTTTTTCGGTGTCCTCAAAGCTCTGCTCCAGCCGGGCGGCTTCACTCATGCTGTGCAGGATACGTCGCAGGCGTTCGGTGGCGGTAGCTGCACGCTCAAGGTATTGCTGCCGTTCTTTCTCGGCGACTCCCTGGGCCAGGTTCTCAAGGGAAGAGCGCACCACCGCGACCGGGGTTTTCAGCTCGTGGGAGAGGCGTCTGGAAAAGCTCTCCAGATACTGATTGTAGTTTTGCAGGCGGGCTACCATCTGGGCAAAGTGCTGCTGCAGTTGCCCGAGTTCGTCCCGGCTTCGGGGTGAGGGAATGGCGGCCAGAATGCGACCATCGTCATCGACACTGGCCTCAACCAGTGCCTGCAGCCGCGTAATGCGCCAGGAGAGCCAGCTGGCATAACCCAGAAGCACCAGCATCAATGCCAGAATGATCAACAGGCTCCGGGCCAGAACGCTCCCCAGGGTTGAACCGGACAGGGTCAGTAACTGATCCAGGGACTGCTCCAGTAACAGGATTCGGCCGCCGAACAACTCATGCCGCGTGGCCAGCCAGACCGAGCCATCGTCGTGTCGAACCAGACCGTTGTCGGGCAACCGCGTCATCTCCAGCCGATTGTTTTCCTTCGGCAAGTGCATCGGTTCCGGCTGATACAGGCGAATCAGCCCACTCAGTGCGTTGAGGCTGATCTGTTCCAGAATCTGCCCGGGGGACAAATCATCAAACACCGAGGCTGCGGCTGGCGCAGCGACCCGACTGTGGGCCAGTATCCAGGACCCCGGTTCCAGTACTGTGGCCTGCTGTCCGGGGCTGATCTGACTCTTCAGCAGGTGCTCCAGACGGTTGTCCTGTTGCACCAGCAGCGGTGGTGGCGCCAGTGTTGTGCCCGTGTTGTTGTTTGGCTGACCTTCCCTGGTGGCCTGAAAGCCAAGCCTGCTGCCTGGTGATGGCAAGGGGAGTTTAAGTTCAAGTTCCCAGCTTGCGCCTTTGTCCTGCCAACTGGCCTGTAGCCGGTGATCTCTGGCTTGTGCCGGCTCAGCCCGGTACACCGGTACGTCACCAGGGGCCACCGCACGGATAAACCAGCGTTGCCCCTGGTTGTGGGCGCCCAGTTCCCGGGCCGGGGCCTGAAGCCATAATTCGAGGCGTTCATGGGCCTGGTCTGGGCGGGCGGGATTATAGAGCGCCAGGCCCTGATCCAGTCGCTGGATCAGCAAATACAGGAACTGGTCATCGTGACTGGCCTGCCAGCGTAACGGGGATGTTGTGCCGGCGGTTTGCCAGGGGGCAGGCTGGTCACCATCGTCGAATCCGGGCCACTCATGGCCGTAGCCATCGATGGTGATGGCCTGGTCGGTACTGCCTGCGTAGATGGCGCCCTGGGCGGTGGCGACCGGGGTATCCAGCAGCCGGTCGCCGGCCACGTCTGCCAGACGGGCACCCTGGGCCTGAAGCTGCTGCAGGGCCTGTTGGCGCAGGGCACTGTCCAGTTCCAGCACAAAGCGTAGCCCGGCCCAGGGAACCAGCAGCATCAGCAAACTGGCCAGTAGCAACTGCCGTTTCAGGCTCAAGACTCAGACCTCACGGGCATTCCAGCGGTAGCCCATGCCATAGGCGGTCTGAATGCCGTCGAACTGGTCATCGAGCTGGCTGAACTTGCGGCGGATACGCTTGATGTGGGACGTCACGGTATTGTCATCGAGCACGGTGCTGGCGGCTTCCATCAGCTGCTCGCGGCTGCGTACATGGCCCGGGTGCTGAACCAGGGCATGCAACATCCAGAATTCAGTTACGGTCAGGTCCACAGGCTGGCCCTGCCAGGTTACCGTCATCCGGTCCACATTCAGGGTCAGCTTGCCCCGCGTGAGGATGTCATCGGGTTTCTGCAGAGCTTCGGCCCAGGCTTCCGCGCGCCGAAGCAGGGCGGTGATGCGCGCCAGCAGGTGTTCCAGACTCATGTCTTTGGTGACGTAATCGTCGGCGCCCAGCCTCAGGCCGTGTACGGAGTCGATGTCGCTGTCGCGTGCGGTCAGGAAAATAATCGGCAGGGTGGCAGACAGGCTGCGCAGATCCTGGCACAAGGTAAAGCCCCCCTCGGCTTCTTCGCCCAGCCCGACATCGATAATTGCCAGATCTGGCAGGCTCTGGCGCAGCACCTGCCAGGCCGCTGGCCGGTCGCCATAGGTGGATACCCGGTAACCCCGGCGTTCGAAGGCCGCGCGATAGTTGTCGCGGATGCCGGCTTCATCCTCAATCAGGACGATGTGCTTCTTCATGGTCGGTTCAGTCTGCCTTGTTGACGAAATCGCAGTGCCATTAAATCACGCTGACCATGGCACACAAGCGATGTAGAAGCCATTGCCATAATTCATCATTTTTCATCGTCGGCCTGCCTGTTTCTGCCATCGGGTTGCCCCGTGGCAGAGCTGAAATAGTGGCATCACTATCAAGACAAGGAAAATCCAATGATGCTGCTATCGCTGCTTGCTCACCCGGTCGTTCGGCCGGAATGTCACCGTCCCTCCTTAAAACCGTTGCTGTCGACCCGGGCCAGACGAAACATGATCCGCTGCGCCGAGGGCATCGGCCTCTGGCTGGCCATGGTGTTGATGTTGTTTGTGCATCCGTTGTATGCCGAGGCCCGCGCCATGGAATCCGAGCAGCCCGGGCAGCTGTATCTGGTTGATCGCAAAAGTGCATGGCAGGAACCGGCCCTGGTACTGGACAGCCGGTTTGACGTGCAGGTGACCGGGTTGCTGGCGCAGACGCACCTGACCCGTACCTTTCGCAACACCAGCGATGTCTGGCAGGAAGGCCTGTTTGTATTTCCGTTACCGGAGCAGGCCAGTGTCTATGGCCTCACCATGACCGTTGGCGAGCGGCGGATTGTGGGCCAGCTACAACCTCGGGCCCAGGCTCGCCAGAACTATGAAAAGGCAAAGCAGGCTGGCCAGAAAGCGGCGACCGTGGAGCAGAACCGGCCTAACCTGTTCACCAGCCGGATTGCCAACATCGCACCGGGCGAGGAAGTGACCGTGGAAGTGCAATATCAGCAGCCGGTAAACTATCGTCATGGCGAATTCGAGTTGCGTTTGCCTACCACGCTTACACCCCGATACATGCCGGGCGCCCCTGTTGCCACGCCCGCCAGTGCATGGCAATCCGGCTGGTCATTACCCACAACGCAAGTAGCCGATGCCGATGAAATCAGTCCGTTCACGGTGCTTCCGGATGACGTAAACCCCGGCAGTCACCGCGCAACCATTCAGTTGGATATCGAAGCCGGATTGCCTGTTGATGAGGTGACCAGCCCCAGCCACCCACTGCAGGTCGAGCTGGAGGGTAGTCGTGCAACAGTAGCGCCGGAACAAGGGAAAATCCTGATGGACCGGGATGTAATTGTGCGCTGGCGGCCCGCTGACAACCAGGCTCCGACGGCCGCGTTGTTCCGTCAGCAATGGCAAGGCGAGGATTTTCTGATGGCCATGGTCATGCCGCCTGCAACCACCGGCCAGGTTCTTCGCCGAGAGCTGCTGTTCGTTATCGACACCTCCGGCTCCATGGCCGGGGAGTCTATCCGTCAGGCTCGCTCGGCTTTGTTGAGGGGGCTCGACACTCTGCGCCCGGGTGACCGTTTCAATGTTATCCAGTTCAACAGCCAGGCCCATGCCCTTTATACGCAACCTGTGCCTGCCAATGGCCACTATCTGGCTCGGGCGCGGGATTATGTGCAGGATCTGAATGCCGACGGTGGCACAGAAATGGCCGGTGCGCTGTCACTGGCGATGGGTATGGACAGCTCGGAGTCGTCCGGCCATGTGCAGCAGATGGTGTTCATGACGGACGGGGCTGTCGGCAATGAATCGGCCCTGTTCGATCAGATCCGCACCGGGCTTGGAAACCGCCGGCTGTTTACCGTCGCCATTGGTACTGCTCCAAATATGCATTTTCTCCGGGAAGCTGCGCGCTGGGGCCGGGGTCAGTACACCGCGGTACACAGCGCAGCGGAAGTGGATAAAGCCCTGGGTAAGCTGTTTGCCGCCATGGAAGCGCCGGTGATGACGGATGTCGAGGTGCAATGGCCCGGTACTGTTGCACAACCGGTCCCGGCCAAACCGGGGGATCTGTTCCATGGTCAGCCTATGGTGCAGGTGGTTCGTGGCGCACCGGCTGAAGGGGAACTCACGGTCTCCGGCCGTTTACCCGGTGGCCGGTCGTGGCGCACCAGCCTGGATCTTGCCAGTGCTGCGCCGGGCAAGGGCCTGGACCGACAGTGGGCCCGGGGGCGCATCGATGCAGTGATGGACAGCGCGCGCCTGGCGGGAACTGAGCCCGATGAAGCGGCCATCGTCGAGTTATCACTGAGCCACGGTGTGATGTCGCCGTTCACAAGCTTCGTCGCCATTGAGGAACGTGTATCCCGACCAGAGGGGGAATCCCTCAATCAGGAGGCCGTGCCCACCTTGCTGCCGGCCGGCAGCCAGCCAGGAATGCTGCGTTACCCGCAAACTGCCACCTTCGGTCCGTTGCTGACCGCCCTGGGGCTGGTGGGGCTGATGTTCTCACTGGCCATTGTCATGCTCAGCCGGAGGCAGTCGCTATGAGCCGGGCGTTGCTATTGTTGGTGGGTTGTTCCGCCACCCTGCTGGTCTTTGGTTTGTGGATTCCGTTCAAGGCACTGGTGGCCCAGGAAATGCTGGAGCTGGCCTGGGCCGAGAGCCAGGCCCGACAGAGCGAGGCAAGGCCCTGGCCCTGGGCCGATACCTGGCCAGTGGCGAAGCTGGATATACCGGAACAAGGCGTGTCCATGATCGTGCTGGAGGGCGTTCATGGTGAAAGCCTCGCGTTTGGTCCGGGGCGGGTGCCCGGTAGTGAAGGCCCCGGTGCGCCGGTGGTGCTCGCGGGCCACCGTGATACCCACTTTCGGCATCTACAGCATCTGGAACCGGGCGATGCGGTCAGGCTGCAGGGCATGGATCGGCAGTGGCGACGTTATCAGGTGACAGCCACCCGGGTGGTGGACAGTTCCCGTGAGTCTCTGGATACACGGTCTCTGGCCCGGGATACCCTGGTATTGATCACCTGTTACCCGTTTGACAGCCTGGACGCTTCCGGCCCGTTGCGTTATGTGGTGGAGGCAAAGCCGGCTTACGGTATGGAACAAATTGATACTGTCGCCGCTCTGTGATGTTGGCGTACACTTGTGCGCCAAAATGCAGTGAATCGGATCAAACAGAATGTCACAAGTTCGAAAAATCCTGGCCTGGCTCAGCGTTCCTGTCGTATGCCTGGTTATGATGTTGCTCTACCTCTTTCGGCCTTTCAATCCTGACAACAACCGCATCCTGGGCTGGGTTGTGGCCAGAATCGGCCGATGTATTCTGGGAATGAAGCGCCCCCTCTACGGCGCTGAAAACATGCCCAAGGATCGGCCGACCGTGATTATCGCCAATCATCAGCAGAACGATGATCTGTTTGTAATGGGTGATTTGCTACCGCCTCGTGGGGTGGCGGTTGGTAAATCTTCACTGGTTTGGGTGCCATTCTTCGGGCAGGTATTCTGGCTGGGAGGCAACATCATCCTGAATCGCGGCCGTGCGGCCAAAGCTGTGGCCACCATGCAGGCCACCAGCGATGCCATTAACCGAGAGCGCAAGAGCATCTGGGTGTTTCCGGAGGGAACCCGCAGCCGTGGCCGTGGCCTGGGTAGCTTCAAGAAAGGGGCATTTCACATGGCCGTTGCCGCTGGCGCACCCATCACCATGGTGTGTGCGGGCGAATACCATGGCAAATCCAGAGGCTGGACCGGACGACGGGAGCCTGTGCCTTTGCGGATTCTCCCGCCAGTCGAAACACAGGGCATGACCAGCGAGGACATTCCCGAATTGATGCACCGTTGTCGCCAACAGATGGAAGAGGCCATTGCTGACCTCGCACTTACCCACGGAACTGCTTGAACAGCCAGTGAAAACAGGGCAGTCTTTCGGACGAAACTGACGCTGATTCTGGACATCTGGGGAGTGACATAATGAACCTGATCTGGTTTCTGATCATTGGCGGTCTGGCCGGCTGGCTGGCCGGGCTGATCATGAAGGGCAAGGGCTTTGGCGTGTTGGCCAACATTGGTATCGGGATTGTCGGCTCGTTTATTGGCGGCTTCCTGTTTGGCCTGTTGCAGCTGTCGGCCCACGGTGCCATTGGTCGCCTGGTCACCGCAACAGTCGGGGCCGTGCTGCTGCTGGCCATCGTCAACAAGATCAAGAAGGGCTGACATGATCGTACCTGTCACTGCTGTTTTTGCGGCCGTCACCGGCCTGCTGTTGCTGGTGTTGTCGGCTCAGGTGGTCAAGTACCGGCTGAAATACCGCAAGGGCCTGGGCGTCAATGAGGATCCGGAGTTCGAAGCTGCCGTCCGGGCCCACGCCAATCTTGTGGAATACGCACCGCTGGGTTTGATCATGCTCGCCATTGCCGAGCTCAATGGCGTTTCCGGTTCGCTGATCTACTGGACCGGGATGGCGCTGGTGGTGGGCCGCATTCTGCATGCCTGGGGAATGATCAACGGCAAGGGCGGGCCACATTGGGCACGCATGATTGGTATCCTGCTAACCTGGCTGGCGATTCTGGTTGCGGCACTGTTGCTGTTCTGGAACGTCTGGCAGGTTTATGGCTGAAACGGTGTCCAGCCATTGAAGAACGGGGCCTTGGGGCCCCGTTTGTGTTTCTGTCGATTACAGCGCCCGGGCGACGTCCAGGCTCAGGTATTCCAGTTCCACACGCCGGTTGGCGGCGTGGTCCTCCGGCCGGGTCAGCGGGCGATCCGAGCCCCAGGTGGCAAGCAGGATGGACGATTGCGACACGCCTTCCTGAATTAGTAGCCGGGCCACGGCGTTGGCCCTGAGCCGGGCCAGAAACCGGTTGTATTCGGCAGAGCCAAAGTTGTCGGCGTGGCCGTGGATGCGAACCTGCATGCCGGGGTGCCCTTTGATATAGGCCGCGTGCCGCTTGAGCATATCGATATCCGGGGCATCCAGAGTGTGTTTGTTGAAACCGTAGTGGAATCGGGTACGGTGGGGACGGTCGGCGTCAGCCGCCAGTTGCCCGTTAGTGCCCGCGAAGGCCAGGGCGGCGTTGGCCAGCATATCGGGGTTGTCCAGAACAAGTACGGTCATTTGCTGCTTCCTCGAGTCGAGTGCCCGGCGTTTTTTGTTATGTCCCCTTCACTATTGATGTCAGAGGCCATAACGGCAATTGGCGAATGGTCGATAGCCGCCCGGGTTCTATAGCTACCGATTGAATGGCATTTGTGTGACTGTGTGATTACACCGGGAAAAGAAGGCCCCGCTGTGGTAAAAAGCAGCTTTTCAGGGACAGATTATGATGAATTGTGACCGCCCATGCTGATTATTCCTGCCGAGAATGCCGTAAACTGGAAACGCCCACCCTGGGTAACCCTGGGCCTGATCATGGCCTGCCTGCTGGTCTTTCTGTTCTACCAGGGCGGAGACGACCGCAAGTTCGAAGCCGCACTGGAAGACTATCTGGAGAGCGATCTGCTGGCCCTGGAGGCCCCCGCCTACGAAGACTACCTGCAGCGGGAAATCCAGTTCGAAGGCAGCCAGCAGCGGGTTCTGGAGTTGCAGGAATTCCAGCAACTTCAGGAAAATGAGGAAGCACTCTGGCAGGCGGTGACGTTGCTGCTGGATCGTGAGTTTTACCAGTATCTGCAGCAGAACCGGGATCTGATCTGGGCCCCGGCACAGCGCAACCTTTGGCTGGAGCAGCGCTCGGCGATCGAGCAACAGTGGATCAGCCGGATGAGTGCTTATCAGTTGGGACTGGTGCCGGCAGAGCTCTCGCTGTACACGCTCATTACCTACCAGTTCCTGCATGGCGGCTGGGGCCACATTATTGGTAACCTTCTGTTCCTGTTCCTGCTGGGTTTTACCGTGGAAAAAGCGCTGGGTCCGGGGCGATTCCTGGTGGCTTATCTTGTCTGCGGTGCTTTGTCCGGCTTGGTATTCACCGCCTTTTCCATGGGTAGCCAGGTGCCTCTGGTGGGCGCGTCCGGCTCCATTTCCGGGTTGATGGGCATGTATGTGGCTATTTACGGGCTGCAGCGCATCCGCTTCTTCTACTTCCTGGGGGTTTACTTCAACTATTTCCGGGCACCGGCCATCGCGATGCTGCCGGTCTGGCTGGGCAAGGAAATCTATGACTACTGGTTTGCCGGTGCCACCGGTATTGCCTATATGGCCCACGCCGGTGGCCTGGCGGCCGGTGCCGGGTTGGTGTGGATGCTGGGCCAGAGCTGGCTGCAGGTGAAAGAAGAGTTCTTCGAACCGGAGCAGGAAGAACAGGACGAACAGTTCACCAAGGCCTATGGCCAGGCCATGGCCAGCCTCGGCCGCATGGAGTTCGACCTGGCCCGGCGCCAGTTCGAGGCGTTGCGGGAACGTTATCCGGAACGGCCCGTACTACTTGAACACCTGTA
Organism: Marinobacter sp. UBA5687; assembly: GCF_002420325.1. Taxonomy (NCBI): domain Bacteria; kingdom Pseudomonadati; phylum Pseudomonadota; class Gammaproteobacteria; order Pseudomonadales; family Marinobacteraceae; genus Marinobacter; species Marinobacter sp. UBA5687. The sequence continues at coordinate 3,019 of NZ_DIHV01000096.1, read as the reverse complement.
TCAACTGGCTAAATTAAGGCCGGACCTGGACAGCTACCGGCTGCGTGCCGAGGAAATGATGGCCGACGCCATCGCCCGGCGACAGCCGGAACAGATGGTGGATATCTGGCAGGAGTACCTGAGCAAGGGTGAGGCCTATCATCCATTGACGCCGGAGGCGCACAACCGTGTGCTGTTCGCCAGCCTTAAGCGCCATGATTTCAAAGCCGCAGAGAAGGCGTTTGAACGCATGCGAGCCAAGGCCGAACCGGACATGGTGAATGAAGCCTGCCGGCTACTGGTGGCGGAGTTCGAGAAACTGCAGATGGAGCCGAAAGCGCGCCATTACCGGCAGCTGTTGCAGGTTCACGGCTGAGGCGTGGCAGGCACGCCCTCAGTCTGAAACCTGAAAGCTCGCTTTTGGCCCTTTCAACGGTTGCTGGTTCGCCGCCTGTTCCAGCCAGACATCAATGTGCTCGTGGGCCGGATGGTTCACGCAGCGCTTCTTGATGAACGACAGGAACGCACTGGCTTTTTCCCATTGCTGCAGGCCATTGGCGAGGGCCTGGGCGACAATCAGGTAGGCCGGTGCCAGCTGATCGCTGTCCGGGAAGCGTTTGTGGAAATCCTGCAGTAAACGGATAGCTGCTTTATGGTGGCCCCGATGGTACAGGGTGCCCGCACACTGCACTGCCAGTTCCGGGTCGTCCAGCTGGAACCTCGGCTCCACCACCTGCAACGTCTGTAACAGTTGATTCAACCCGTCTCCATCATGCCGTTGGGCCAGCCAGGCCATAATCCTGGGGTGGTAGCGGTACAGCTCTTCGGCATCATTGCGGGCGGTCAGCAACTGGTAGAGCTGGCCGATGCGGGTAGGGTTGGTCTGGTCCCGTTTGAGGGCTTCCTTGAGCATGCTCTGCACGCGGTCGTAGTTGCCGTCTTTCAGGTTCATGTCCAGATCGGCATCAAACCGGCTGCTGCGATCCCGCTGGTGTTGGTCGGTTTCCGAAATCTCGTCCTGAATGTCCGAGGCAAATCCGAGTTCTTCCTGATACTGGAACAGCAGGTAGCCCAGCATGTGAAACAGGATCAGGGTAAAGGTACTGTTCAGGAAACCGGCCAGGGGTTGGGCCACCCACATGGGGAAATGGTTCACGGCAAAATCCTGCGCCGCGCCGGAAGCCAGGGTGAGTAAAATCAGGTACCCGTAAAGCAGGAAGTAGGGCGTGCCGATGCGCGAGATCAGCACCGCCAGGTTCATGGGGTTTACAGCTGCGCCCACCGAGCGTTCCATGGCCAGCACCATGATGCTGGCCGGCAGTGCCAGTACCACAAACGCCACCGCAAGCATCATCAGTATCGGCCCGCCCAGCATGGCGGCGGCGCCTACCAAACCGCCCATCAGCACAAACACCAGCAGTTGCAGCACCACAATGTCAAAACCGCTGCCGGTAAACGCCACCGACACCGCTGGCGGTTTCAGATGGCCTTCCGCAGTGTGGTTGATCACCGCATAGGTGTACTTGAACAGAGCCAGGGCCAGCACGAGCCAGATGATCAGGCCAATAATATTGGCCGGCGCCACCACAGGAACCAGAGTGCAGATGGCGATGACAATCAGCGGATCGGTGTGGAAGGGGTAACGGAAAAAGGCCCCCACCCGCTGCCAGAAGGGCACCACCTCAGTGGCGGCGCCCAGATAACGCATGGCTTTACTGCAGCGGGGACAAAGCGCCCGGCGCTGGCGGGTATCGGCATCCGGCATACAGCGGCTGCAATAGTGCATCTGGCATTCGCCACAATGCCACTTGGCAGGGTCGCCCGGATGGTAATGACAATCGTGCTTCACGGAGAGGATCCTGGTCCGTCAGAAAACAGGCGCTAATGATGACAGAACTGGCAGGGGGTCGCAGCCATTGTGTTCACACTGCGGGATTCCGGTGCCCCGCAGCTCAGCCGGCGGTTACCCTTGCGGTAATTGAAGGTAGAACCGGTGAAGTGCCCGGTGGTGTCCCGGTCATAGTGCAACTTTTCGATCACGCTTTTGTCGGTCAGCGGCCCTTGAAGAATGCGCGGGTTCTGGCCCTCCAGCTCGTCCGGGCTATACCCGGTTGTTGCGCAGAAGGCCGGGTTGGCATAGAGAATCCGGTGTTGGGCGTCGGTGACCAGTATAGAGCTGAACGACAACTCGGTTGCCGCGCGCAACAACATGAGTGAGTCATCAGCAGAGATACCTGGCAGGTTCATGGAAGGTACCTTGGTCAAGTTGCCGCCTGTGGTGTCGGGTGGCGTTGGATTGAAACCATAGGCCTGCATTGTTCAGATTGCCGGCCGTGTCAACGCAAGTGACTATTCACCAAGGAAATGTCGAACATTCATCGTCGCCGGTTGAAGTCTCACTTATCGGTGCAATAGTTAGTAGATAGAGTGTTACCAGACAAACTCCACGAGGAGGCAACGTATGTCGAACACATCACCAAGCAAAGACAGCCTGAATACCCTCTCCACCCTGAGCGCGGGTGGCAAGACGTACCACTACTATAGCCTGCCCAAGGCAGCAGACACCCTGGGCGATCTCAGCCGCCTGCCGTTCTCCCTGAAAGTGTTGCTGGAGAACCTGCTGCGTAACGAAGACGACACCACGGTCGACCGCTCTCACATTGATGCCATGGTGCAATGGTTGAAAGACCGGGGCTCCGACACGGAAATCCAGTTCCGCCCGGCCCGGGTGCTGATGCAGGACTTCACCGGGGTGCCCGGGGTGGTGGATCTGGCGGCCATGCGCGAGGCGGTAAAGCAGGCGGGTAAAGACCCGGCCCTGATCAACCCGCTGTCGCCGGTGGACCTGGTCATCGACCACTCGGTGATGGTGGACAAGTATGGTAATCCGTCTGCCTTCAAGGACAACGTCGCCATCGAGATGGAACGCAACCAGGAGCGTTATGAGTTCCTGCGTTGGGGCCAGCAGGCCTTTGACAACTTCCGGGTGGTGCCACCGGGGACTGGCATCTGCCACCAGGTGAATCTGGAATATCTGGGC
>NZ_DIHV01000098.1:0-6214 GCF_002420325.1 Marinobacter sp. UBA5687 | reverse complement strand
CTGGCCAAGGCGGCGGCCGAGCGCCACCGCGATGTGGCCGAGTTTGTCGACCAGTGCCGTAACAGCAAGGTGGCCGAAGCCGAGCTGGCGACCATGGAAAAGAAAGGTATAGATACCGGCTTCAAGGCCATTCACCCGCTGACCCAGGAAGAAATCCCGGTCTGGGTCGCCAACTTTGTACTCACGGACTACGGCACCGGAGCCCTGATGGCGGTTCCTGGCCATGATGAGCGGGATCACGAGTTTGCCGTCAAGTACAAGCTGCCCATCAAACAGGTGATTGCACCGAACGACAGCCGCGATATCGATATCCAGGAGCAGGCCTTCACCGAGAAAGGCGTTCTGGTGTCCTCCGGCAAATACAGCGGCCTGACCAGCGAAGAGGCGTTTGAGGAAATCGCGGATTACCTTGAAGCCCAGGGCATTGGCAAACGTACCGTGAACTACCGTCTGCGTGACTGGGGTGTGTCCCGGCAGCGCTACTGGGGTGCGCCCATCCCGATGATGACGCTGGAGGACGGCACCGAGATGCCGGTGCCGGATGACCAGCTACCGGTTCGTCTGCCCGAAGACGTTGAAATGGACGGCGTCCAGTCGCCGATCAAGGCCGACCCGGAGTGGTGCAAGACCGAATACAACGGCCAGCCAGCCACCCTGGAAACCGATACCTTCGATACCTTCATGGAGTCCTCCTGGTATTACGCCCGTTTCTGCAGCCCGAACTACGACAAGGGCATGCTGGACCCGGCTGCCGCCAATTACTGGCTGCCAGTCGACCAGTACATCGGCGGCATTGAGCACGCGATTCTGCACCTGCTGTATGCCCGGTTCTTCCACAAGCTGCTGCGCGACGTTGGTCTGGTGAACAGTTCCGAGCCATTCAAGCGCCTGCTGACCCAGGGCATGGTTCTGGCCGAGACCTACTACCGCAATGAAGCAAATGGCGGGAAAACCTGGTACAACCCGGCCGATGTGACGGTTGAGCGCGATGGCAAGGGCCAGGTAGTGCGAGCGGTGCTGAAATCGGACGGCGAGCCTGTGGAAATCGGTGGCGTTACCAAAATGTCCAAATCCAAGAACAACGGCATCGATCCCCAGGCCATCATCGATCAGCACGGTGCCGACACTGTGCGGTTGTTCATGATGTTTGCGGCACCACCTGAGCAGTCGCTGGAGTGGTCCGACAGCGGTGTTGAGGGCGCCCATCGCTTCCTCAAACGACTGTGGCGGATGGTCAATGAGCATACCGCCAGTGGCGAAGCTCCGGCGGTTGATCCTGCCAGCCTCAATGGTGCTCAGAAAGACCTGCGCCGCAAGACCCACGAAACCATCGCCAAAGTCAGCGATGACATCAGCCGCCGCCTGACCTTCAATACCGCCATCGCGGCTGTCATGGAACTGCTCAACGAAGTGGGCAGGCTCAGCGATGACGAGCCGCAAACCCGCGCGGTGCGTCAGGAAGCCCTGGATACCGCCGTGCTGGTGCTTTCCCCCATTGTGCCGCACATCTGTCACAACCTGTGGCAGGCTCTCGGTCACTCTGACACGGTGGTCGACGCCTCCTGGCCAGTTGCCGACGAAAGCGCCATGGTTCGTAGCGAAATCGAGGTGGTTCTGCAGGTGAACGGCAAGGTCCGGGCCAAGGAGAACGTACCGGCGGATATTGGCAAGACAGATCTGGAGAAGCTTGCCCTGGAGAACGAAAACGTCATGCGTTTCACCGACGGCAAGACCGTACGAAAAGTGATCGTTGTGCCAGGTAAACTCGTGAACGTGGTGGCTAACTAAGATGCCCTACCCTGTCCCTGAACTGAAAAAGCTGGGCCTTCTGGCCCTGCTTGCCTCGCTGCTCACCCTGACCGGCTGTGGCTTTCAGTTACGGGGCAGCTCCCCGGTCCCGGCTGCCCTGCAACCCCTGGCTATCGACTGCCCGTCCTCCCTGCCCGGACAGTTCTGCCAGTCTCTGCGTGAACAGCTGGAGCTCGGTGGCATCGAGCTGCGGAATCCGGGCCAGGCAGACTACCTGCTGCGCCTGTCGGACTACCGCCAGGACCGCCGGGCTTCAGCCATTACCGCACAGGCAGCGGCGGCTGAGTACATTCTGCGCCACACGGTTGCCATGGAGCTGGTAACCAAAGACCAGATCCCGCTGATTGCCACCACCGACCTGAACGCCAGTGAAACCTACCGCTACGACGAGACCAATGTACTCGCCAAACAGCGCGAGGAAGACGAATTGCGGCAACAATTGGGCGATCGCCTTGCCCAACAAGTTATCTTCCGGCTGGCGCCTATGTCCCGACAACGAATTGATGCCCTGGTTCAGGAACACACCGCCGATGGTGAGGAGCCTGAATCACCATGAAAACCCAGCCCGGCCAACTCCCGCAACTTCTGAAGAAAGGCCTGGCTTCGGTTTACCTGATCTCCGGCGATGAACCCCTGCTGGTTCAGGAATGCTGTGACCAGATCCGCGCCGCCGCCCGTGAAGCTGGCTATCTGGACCGACTCACGTTTCACGCAGACAATCAGTTCGACTGGAATACGGTTGCTGACGAATGCAACGCCCTGTCCCTGTTCGCTGAAAAACGTCGCATTGAGATTCATCTGCCCACCGGCAAACTTGGCGATGGCCGCCGGGTTCTGGAGCAGGTACTGCAATCCCCGCCAGAGGACGTCATTCTCCTGCTGATCAGCGCCAGACTGGATGCCGCCGAAACCAAGCGCAAATGGTACAAGGAACTTCAGGGCCATGGCGTGCACGTTCCGCTCTGGCCGGTCGAGGGAGACAAGTTTCCCGGATGGTTGCAGCAACGGGCCACCGCAAAAGGCCTCAGCCTGACCCGTGGAGCACTCGGTATTCTTGCAGAGCGCCTGGAGGGCAATCTGCTGGCCGCCAGCCAGGAGCTGGACCGTCTGACGCTGCTCACCAACGGCAAAACCATCGATGAAGAGACGGTGGAGCAGGCCGTACAGGATAGTGCCAGGTTCAACGGCTTTGAACTGGTCACGGAACTGCTATCTGGCAAGGCGGTTCATGCCTGCCGCATGATCGGGGTGCTGGAGCAGGAGGGCGAAAACCCTCTTGGACTACTCACTGTGCTCGTTCGTGACCTTCATCTGATTGTTGAGCTTAAGACCGCTTTGCCCGGTGGAGAAAACCCCGCGGGCTTTCTGAAAAAGCGCGGCGTTTTCCAGCCAAAGCGCTCGTCCGCCGTCCAGCAAGCGGCTCGAAGACTTTCACTGCCCCAGTTACACCAGGCAATCAACCTTTGTAGTCTGATTGATCGGGCTGCCAAGGGTTTCGATGATCTTTCCCCCTGGCATCACCTGCGGGATCTCTCCCTTATTCTGGCCGGCAAGCGGGCCAGCTGATCTGAATCAAAGCGGGATAGCACCGGCTCGCTCAGGGACTTGACACTTTTTCACGTTCGGGCGCATTGTAGAACTCCCAATTCATCAGGGAAGGAGAAATACCATGAGTCTGAAAGACGATTTCAACAAGCTGTCCGACAAGATCAAGCAATATCGTGACGAGGCGCGCGTTCAGTTGCACCTTGCAAGGGAAGATGTAAAAGACGAATGGGACGATCTGGAGCAGGATTGGGATCGGTTCCGGTCAAAGCTGGATCAGATTTTCCATGATGCCGAGAATGCCAGCAATGAGGCGAGGGAAACTGCTCGCAAGCTGGGAGAGGATCTGAAAACCGGTTACCAGAACATCCGTAACAAACTGAAATAAAGCGTTAACTGGTTAACAAATAAACACATCTCTCCGTAAACAGGGGCTTTTGTCTCACCCCCCCTGTGCCATACTTCACAGTAAAGACTGAACAGTTCGTCATAATTTTGTCGAACTGTTCATTTTGCCATCAACCAGTCGTCTGGCTGGCCACGGCGTATGACACGTGCTGTGAGGTATAACGGTCATATGAAAAAAATAATCGCACTCTCCGTCACCCTGACTTTCTCACTTACCGCCGGCATGGTCGTGGGCCAGAATACCCGTTTCAGTGACCCTCAAACGGTCATTGATAATGAATTCTGGAGCAACCTGTATGCCGACGGCGGCTCGTCGTTCTTCTGTGATACTCCCTTCACTGGTAAGGGCTTTGTCATGACCGATGGCTACGTTTATCCACTTGCCGACATTCGCACTGCCCTGGACTGTGGAACAACCTCCCAGTGCCGCCAGGACAATCGCTATAGGCAAATTACGTCTGATCTTCACAACATGGTACCGGTACGAACCCGCGTTGAAATGCGGCGGCGTAACGCCCGGTATGAGAATCTTGGCGAGACCACGGGCGCCGATGATTGCGGGATTCGTGAAAGCGCCCAGTTCTTTGAACCGCCAGAGCGGGTTAAAGGCGACGTTGCCCGCACCATGGCCTATATGGTGGATACTTATGGCCTACCCTGGCTGGGGGCCACGCCGGTGTTCAAAGGCTGGAGCAAACTGGATCCCCCGGATGACCGGGAGTTGAGCCGGCATAAGCGGATTGCCGAAATTCAGGGCAATGAGAACCCGTTTGTAGTGAATCCTGGGCTGATAGAACGTCTATAGACTGACGCAAGCCAGGAGGTGGGGGAGAGCTTTCCGAAACACGCTGTGAATACTTCCATGTACGCTCTGTTCCGCCATCCCTGGCTCCACAAGGTTTCGGAAAGCTCTCCCCCACCTCCTGGCCCAAACCTGAGTTAATAGCATCCATAAAAAAGCAGGCCATCAAGGCCTGCTTTTTTCATTTCTGCTTCAGAAATCTGATCAGATTTCGTTAGCAGCCGGCGCCATCATGGCGTCGCTGCCACTGCGAATGCCTTCGGCCAGAGACACGGTCTTTGGCAACAGGCGGTCGAAGTAGAAGCGAGCGGTCTTGACCTTGCCGGTATAGAAGCCAGAGGTATCGCCCTCAGCTTTCGGAGCAGCAGCTTTGACCACTTTGGCCCACATATACGCCAGAGCGGTGTAGCCGAACATGTCGAGATAATCGACGGCAGCGGCACCAATGGCTTCCGGATTGTTAGCCGCCTGGTTCACCACGTGTTCGGTGACGTCTGACAGGCGCTCCAGGGAGGCCGCCAGCGGCTCAAGATAGGGGCGCAGAGCTTCGTCGCTGCTGTTGGCTTCGATGAAGGCGGCAACGTCCTGGGCGAACAGTTCGTACAGTTTGCCCTGGCTACCCACCACTTTACGCCCCATCAGGTCCATGGCCTGGATGCCGTTGGTACCTTCGTAGATCTGGGTGATGCGGCAGTCTCGGACCAGTTGCTCCTGGCCCCACTCGCGGATGAAACCGTGGCCACCAAAGACCTGCTGGCCGATGATGGTGGTGTCCAGACCACGATCGGTCAGGAAGGCTTTGGCGACCGGAGTCAGCAGGGCAACCATGCCTTCAGCGTGCTTGCGCTGTTCGTCGTTGTCGGAGTACTTGGAGATATCCAGCCACTGGGCGACGTAGGTAGAGAAGGCACGACCACCCTCTACGTAGCTCTTCATGGTCATCAGCATGCGGCGCACGTCCGGGTGCACCAGAATCGGGTCAGCGGCCTTTTCAGGCTGCTGGGCACCGGTCGGCGCGCGGCTCTGGATACGCTCGTTGGCGTATTCGCGGGCGCTCTGCAGGGACGCTTCGGCGGCACCAATGCCCTGGATGCCCACACCCAGGCGCTCGTAGTTCATCATGGTGAACATGGCGGCCAGGCCTTTGTTTTCTTCACCAACCAGCCAGCCTTTGGCACCATCAAAGTTCATCACGCAGGTGGCGGAGCCTTTGATACCCATCTTCTTCTCGATGGAACCACAGCTGAACTGGTTACGCTCGCCCAGGGAACCGTCGTCGTTCACCATGAACTTGGGCACCAGGAACAGGGAAATCCCCTTCGGGCCTTTCGGCGCGTCCGGCAGTTTGGCCAGCACCAGGTGGATAATATTCTCCGCCATGTCATGCTCGCCCCAAGTGATGAAAATCTTGGTGCCGGTGATGTTGAAGGAGCCGTCGTCGTTCGGTTCAGCTTTGGTCCGGATAATACCCAGATCGGTTCCGGCGTGAGGCTCAGTCAGGTCCATTGCACCAGACCAGACGCCGGAGTACATATTCGGCAGGTACTTTTCTTTCAGCTCCTGGCTGCCGTGGGCGTCCAGGGCCAGGCAGGCGCCGGCGGTCAGCATCGGAGCCAGACCAAAGGCCATGTTGGCGCCCTGCATCATTTC
>NZ_DIHV01000111.1:0-12942 GCF_002420325.1 Marinobacter sp. UBA5687 | reverse complement strand
CTCATGAGAAATCCGGGCTAGGATATCGGGGGCTTGCCAAGCAAACGTTATTTAAAAACCTCTAACCGTTTAGTTGAGTAATAGATTGCCATCAGCACTGGTACGTCCTTGCTATAAAAAACTGTTTCACTAGCGCCGTACCTTTGATTCAATTGGTCAAGTGTCCTGATATCAATACCGGATGTCAGAACCCGCCTCCCATTTACATCTCCAACAAGCCTGAATCTCACTCTGTTTGATTTACAGACTGCCTGCAGTTTGAACTCTGAGTAGCCCGTTCTTGGATGCCACTTTCCAACGGCTTCAACAGTGACACTTCCAAGAGAAGAGGCCGAAAACATTAAGTGCTTGGTGTGATTTAACCAAGATTCAGTGATATACACCTCAACCCATAGCGGTCGCGGAAAGTCACAACCTTTTATTGTTAAGAGGATCAAGTTCATATTTATTGGCTCACTCCGGTGACTGGCTGCTTCGGTTGCCACGCAACATATTGCCTTCAACTCTGGAGCCTTCCGTTCACCAAAGATTTCAGTTCAGTATCCGGATCCTCTAGTAGTTCCGGGTTGATCGTTCTGCGTTGTTGAACGAGTGTCTTGCCTACCAAAAAAGCAAGGGGCAGGTTGACCGCGTCAACAGCAATAACACAGCCTTCGCGGAGATAGAACACGGCAAATCCTTTATCCTCGGGGCTGCCGCGAACCACTCGCTGATCATGATTTTGCGACAATCCTACCATCTGCAGACGAACATCGTACTGGTTTGACCAGAACCATGGAACGCTATCATAGGGTTTCTCCTCACCCATCAGGGTTGCTGCGGCTGTACGAGCCTGATCGACAGCATTGGCGACAGACTCGAGCCGTTGCATCTTCTCGAAGAAAAGATTCCGGTGCCGGGTGCAGTCACCGATCGCCAAGATGGCGGGGTCCTCGGTACGGGTAAATTCGTCAACAATAATACCGTTATCACAGGGCAGGCCGGCGCCCTTAGCCAGAGCGGTTTCCGGGATAACGCCAATCGACACAAGGACGATGTCGGCCGGTACGGTGCCTCCGTCCGCCAACGTCACGCCAGCCACATGCCCCTGATCGCCCTCCTCGAAGCCGGTTACCGCTGTGTTCAGACGTACGTCCACGCCGGCGCCGCGGTGTTTGTCGTAAAAGAACGCTGATATTTCCGGGCCCGTAACGCGCTGCATAAGGCGCTCGGCGGCTTCCAGCACCGTGACATTAACACCTTTTTTGTTGGCACTGGCCGCCACCTCAAGGCCGATGTAACCACCACCCACGACGACCAGGCGCTTTCCAGCAACTAACTGTTCACGCAGTACCTCTGAATCAGCTATGTCGTGCAGGTAATGAATGCCATTTAAGTCAGCCCCGGGCGCGTTCAGGTGTCGAAGGTGTGACCCGGTGGCCAGGACCAGTCGATCGTATTGCAGCCTGCTCTGATCCGACAAGCTGATGGTGCTACTGTCCCGATCAATTTGTTCGACGCGCACACCGAGCCGCAACTGATGGCCTGCGTTCTCGTATACCGAGCGCGGTTTCAGGTACAGCGACTCCTGATCAACATCTCCTGTCAGGTAATTCTTGGACAGCGGCGGTCGTTGGTAGGGCGGATGAGGTTCATTCCCCACCAGAACGACCTCATGTTGATATTTTTTTTGGAGTAAGGCTGTCAGGAGGGCACCTGCTGCGTGCCCACCGCCAACAATGACCGTCCTCTCTTTACGTTTGCTTACCATAGGCTATCTCTTTCGCTGTGCCCTGGGATTGGATTCTCCACACGTTCGGATGCCATCCTGGTCAATCGGTTAATTAACTGTTCGGTGTCAGTTTGACCATCAACCTGGAATAGCCCCGCACGAAGTTGGACTGCACCCGCTCGGGCTCTTCGACGACTTCGATGTTGTCAAAACGCTTGAGTATTTCTTCCCAGAGGATGCGCAGTTGCAGTTCAGCCAGACGGTTGCCCATGCAACGGTGAACCCCATAGCCGAACGACATGTGGTTTCGTGCGTCCTTGCGATCAATGATGAACTGATCGGGGTTGTCAAATTTGCGCTCGTCCCGGTTACCCGACGCGTACCACATGACAACTCGATCACCCTTCTTGATGGTCTGGCCGCCCAGTTCGACATCCTGCTTGGCGATTCGGCGCATATAGGCCAGCGGCGTTTGCCAGCGGATGATTTCCGACACCATGTTCGGAATCAACTCCGGTTTTGCCTTCAATTTTTCAAATTCCCTGGGGAATTCGTTCATGGCCACCAGGCCACCACTCATCGAGTTGCGCGTCGTATCGTTTCCGCCGACTATGAGCAGCGTCAAATTACCGATAAACTCCATCGGCCGATTGATCAGGTCTTTCGTTTCTTTGTTGCTCTGCAACAGGCTGATCAAATCGAAACCGGGCTCCTCGCCTGCTGCGCGGCGCGCCTCCTTGTCCCGCCAAAGCCTGGAGAAAGACCGGGCCATGTCTGCCGCGTCGTCAAACATGGCATTTTCATCGGCAAACTCCCCGCCGGTGGCCGATGCTGCACCTGCCATTCTGTCCGACCACTCAACCAGCTTGTGGCGTTCCTCGTAAGGGAAATCCAGAAGCGTCGCCAGCATGCGGCCTGTGAGTTCCTTGGAAACAGCAGGTACCCAGTTAAAGGGCTTGTCCAGAGGCAGGCTGTCAAGCACATCACCGGTGCGTGATCGGATCAGCCCCTCCATCTCCTTCAGGTTTTTCGGTGCCACTACTCCCTGCACCGAGCTGCGCTGCACATCGTGTTTCGGCGGATCCATCGCTATGAACATTTCCACCGACAGCCCCTCCGGAGGGTCACCGAGAATGATTTGCGGCTCGGCGGAAAACAGGTCGTGACTCTTATCCACGAACAGGATGTCTTCAAACCGAGTTACCGACCAGAAGGGGCCGAAAGGGCTGTTCTTCTGGTAATGGACCGGCGCCTCATCACGCAACCGTTTGAAATAGGCGCGCCACTGACCCTGCCGGTATAAAAACGGATTGCTGACATCGATGTCCTCAAGGGCCAGCGTGTTAACGTCCGGGATGGGTGTTTCAACGAATTCGGGCATCGGTCGGCGTGGGCCGAAGGTCTTCCTCTTGGCGCTCATTAAGAATTTCAGTCCCTGAATTTGCCTCTGCATCGGCACCACCCTGGAGGTGGCGTTAATCAGTCGGGACTGAATGTCGTCAAATGTTCTGGGCAGTGTTGGCATGCGTCCTCCTGTGTTCACATCTGGAACTCGGGTAAATGCACGGTCATGCCGTCCATTTCATCAGTCAGTACCACCTGGCAGCCCAGGCGCGAAGTGCTCGCCCGCTCCGGTGTCATTGACAGCATTTGTTCTTCCTCATTGCCAGGCGTGCCTGTCTTGCTGAACCATTCGTTCGTGACGATAACGTGGCAGGTACCGCAGGCGCACTCCCCCCCACAATCCCCGTCGATACCGGGAATGGCGCTATCAACAGCGATTTGCATTACCGAGGAACCAGCTTTGAATTCTGCGACATGTTCAGTTTGATCATGTTCGATAAACGTAACTTTGCCCAATGTTGTTCTCCTACCAGCATTGATGATTGACAGATATTGCCTGTCTGCCAGCATATTTTTCAGGTCATTTCTTGACAAGCAGGGGTCATTTGAAGACAAAATGGCGAAACTTTAGGAAGGGGGGTATCAATGATGGTGGCGCGGAAGAAAATGGAGGAGTTGCAAAGTCCCGGTCCGGATATTCCATCGAATTACTCACGGCTAGTTGCACGTGAGCTGAATCTGACAGCCAGACAACTTCCGCGTCTGCTGCGGGGCACTGGACTTGGGGTGACGCAATTTTTGAGCGAGGACGGACTGCTTACTGTGGCTCAGCAGATACAGATCCTGCGTAATGCAATGGATCTGTCCGGCCAGCCAGAATTTGGGTTAAGGCTGGGTAAACGAATGACTCCGGCAACCCACGGAGCAATGGGGTTCGTGGCTTACAGCAGCCCCGACCTCCTCACTGCTCTACACGCGATTCGGACATTCCTGCCCACGCGCGCGAGCTTCATCCAGTTGCACTTGCAGCAAGTCGGTGAGCGTTTGGAATGTATTCTGCAGTACCTGGGGCCATTAGACGATGACATACAGCGTTGCCTGTCGGATGCGATGCTCAAGGCACTTTTCGAATTCGGCGAGTTCATGGTTGGCCGCCCTTTGCGCGAGGCTGAAGTATGCTTTGCCCATCCGAAACCCGAGTATCACGCAACGTATTCGGACTTTTTGTCCGGGCAGATTCACTTTGATTGCAGCCAATTAAAACTCAGCTTGCCGATGGCCTTGTGTCGGGAACCAAACGCCTCTGCCAATCATGAAAACTATCATCTGGCCATGCGACAGTGTGAAGCCATGCTTGCGCAACTTCAGTCCGATAAGCCAAGCTACCAGACCCGGCTGAAGAAGATGATGTTGTCCCGGCCGCCGGGAACGCTCAATGAAGAGGAAGCGGCTGCCTCTCTGTTCATCAGCAAACGCACCCTGTCGCGTAAACTCAGCTATGAAGGCAGCAATTTTCGAAAAATCCGTGACGAGATTCTGTCTCAGCAGGCAGCGCTGTACCTGCGTGACAGCGAACTGTCAATCGAGGCCATTGCTGCGTTGATGAATTATCACGACAGTGCCAATTTCAGACGCGCCTTCAAACGCTGGTTTGGCCAGCCACCTGAGCAATTCAGGCTAAACGTCAGATCACACACCATCTATACACGTGATTAACAAACATAAACCGGCGCTAATTACGCTTGGGGAGCCAGTGCCTATGTTCGTACACTTTTCCTGATTACACCATCCATGATGACGTTCCAGACAAAATCACCAATGCCGTCGAGTGTATAGACACCTTTCGGATCAAACCAGGTTGCGACCCAGTTGAGCGCCCCGAGGCCGATTAGGCGAAGCAGGCGAGCATTGACATCCTTCCGAATCACGCCTTGCTCAATCATCGTTTCGATGATCTCGGCCCAAAGGGATTCATACTGGTCACGCAAAGCGATGATGTCCCCGCGGGCCTCCGCGCTCAGTGAACGCCACTCAAACAAAAGTACGTAAACCGTATCCGAATCAACCAGCAGGGCGTGCAAATGTGCGTTGATACAAAGACGCAATCGTTCCACGGGATCGTCCGAGCTGGCGTACGCGGTTTCAACCTCTGTTGTAACCAGGTCTACTCCCCGACGCATCAGCTCAACGAGCAGCGCTTCCTTGCTGCTGTAACGATAATACAGACTTCCGGGCAGCATATTGCAGGCTTCTGCAATCTCCTTAAGAGATGTCCTTTCAAAACCTTTCTCACGAAACAGCCGGGCGGCGTTAGACAAAACATTACCCTGATCGCCTAGTTTGCTTGCAGGGGTAATCTGTCTGTCAACCATGGCTTAAACACCTCCTGAGCAATCCCGTTTATTAATCATCAGAGCAGCCATCATTCGATTCGTTTCACTGATCGTACGCCATTACACCGGTGCCGTGCCATTTGGATTAACAAAGTGTTGACTTTTGGTTGGTTGACCAACCAAACTTTGGAAACAATGCTACTCACAAGAGAACGCCATGGCAATGACCTATGACAATCCACTGGTCCTCTACACTTCCGCCCCTGCGCGAAATGCATGTCAGACTGAGCGGATCTGATGAACGATCTGAACAAACTTCAGCACAGTGACGCTGTGACGACGGCGTGGCAGTTCACCGAACAGGTTCCTCACGGCAGGGATCTGGGCATGCAAGTTGTCTCGGTAGACCAGGGCCAGGTCTGTATGCGGCTAACCCCGCAGTCATGGATGTTCGCCCATAAGGATACAAAAGAAATCTGCACCAGCGTACTTTACTCGCTGGCAGACTCCGCCGGAGGCTTGGCGGTATTCGCGGGTGCCCTGGAGTTGATGCCCATTGCCACTCTGGATCTGCGCATGGATTATTTGCGGCCTGCCATCGGCGACCGGGCCCTGTCAGCGGTGGCCACCTGTCGTCATTTATCGGACGATGTCGCGTTTATTCATTGTGACATCCTTAGCGAGGGAAATCGCGAGTTACTAGCGACGGCAAACGCCACCTTCATGCGTAACACCCAGGGACAGCAATTGCATGCAGGTGGACGAGGAAAGGAGAGCGCATGAGCACGACTGGCGATTCGGCCCCACAAATCTCAGGCACTGCGGAAAGTGCGAAAGAATGTGCTGACTGGCAGGCTCTTCTGGAGCGCATTCCCTATGCACAGCACCTCGGGCTTGAGGTTCAGCGCGGTGATGCAGGCGTATTGGTTCATTTGCCGTGTCGTGAAGCGCTGATTGGCAACTTCATGCTACCAGCCCTCCATGGCGGCGTGCTTGGAGCCCTGATCGAACTCACCGCGCGGGTGGCTGCGCAAAGCCAGGATGCAGAGACACGTTGCCCGCGCATTCTCGACAGCCACATCAATTACCTCCGCTCCGCGAAGGCCCGATCGACGTTCGCCAGGGCCGACATTATTCGGCAAGGCAGGCGCACCAGCCTGGTCCAGGTGACCTGCTGGCAAGGCGATGATAAAAAACCGATCGCCACTGGTCAGGTTCAGTTATTGCTCCCGACAATGGCCGCCCAACAAGAAGACCGTCATGGACATTAAGCACAACACACCTGAACGCGACGAATTCCGGGCGACGGATGGCGCCGATATCGCACTGTGGCGCTGGCCGCAATCCAAAGCGCGCCCCACGCTGCACTGGGCACATGCCACGGGTTTCCATGGCCGCCTGTACCATCCACTGCTTGACGAGCTCGCCACGGACTTCAATGTCCTTGCCTGGGACATGCGAGGACACGGGGCCAGCGTTGGTGCAGCCAACCTGTCGACATTCCGGGGCTGGGAAATCTATTATCGCGACCTGATCGCTCTGCTGGAATGCCTGGACGAGCCGGTCTGGCTTGCCGGCCATTCCATTGGTGCCACCACCAGCATCATGGCCGCTGCCCGGCGGCCTGATAAAGTGCTGGGTCTGATTCTGGCGGAACCGGTGATCATGGACCCGATGCAGGGTCTGAAGTTGTGGTTGACGAAGCTGTTACGTCAGTCACAACGGTTGTCACTGGCCGCAGGAGCCGCACGTCGGCGCAGAGTATTCCAGTCGCACGCTGCTGCGCTAGAAAACTATCGTGGCCGCGGTGGCTTCAAGACCTGGCCCGAAGCATGGCTGAACGCCTACGTCCAACACGCCTTCGTGCCGCAGGGTGACCAAGTTCAATTGGCGTGTGCGCCCGAGTGGGAGAGCACCACCTTTGCCCATACCGAACACAACCCCTGGCCCGGTATTCGTCAGTTGCGGTGCCCGGTTATAGCACTGGCGGCGGAACGCGGGTCAACCTTCTCACCAAAGGCACAAAAACGCCTGAAGGCCCTGCTGCCTTCGGCTGACATAAGGATTCTTGAAGGCACGACCCATTTTCTGCCTATGGAACAGAAGGACACCGTTCGCGATGCCATCCTGCAACTAGCTTTAACTGGATGCCGCGAGAACTGATATCCACACCTTAATCTTGCCGATCGAGACATCTGCCATGCGCTTTCTGCTGACCCTGTTTATCTCGCTGCTCATTCTGTCAGGTTGTCAGCAGTCCGCGGAAACGCCTCCAGAGGCCCGCCCCCCTGTTCCCTGGGTAAAAACAGTGGAATTGAAGGAGGCAGGTCCAACATCTCAGAGGTTTTCAGGAACCCTGCGAGGCCGCCACGAAGTTCCCCAGGCCTTTCAGATCGCCGGCCGGATTCAACAACGTTTCATCGATCCCGGTCAGCGCGTGGAAAAAGGCGACTTACTGTTCAAACTCGATTCACGAGACCTTATCGCAACCGCGGAGGGGGCCGCCGCAGATCTGAGGCGTGCAGAAGCGGCCCTGGCCATTGCCACTAATGAGCTCCAGCGACAGCGGGAACTGGTAGGACGTCAGTTTGTCAGCGAACAAACCCTGCAACGCCTTGAACTGGCGGAGCGTGAAGCACGCAGCCAGGTGGAAACGGCTTCTGCACGAAATCAGCAGGCTCAGAATGCTCTGGGATATGCGGAACTAAAAGCCGCCAATGCAGGCGTGATCACCGAGGTCATCGTTGAGCCCGGCCAGGTTGTGGGTGTCGGTCAAACCCTTGCCGTTCTGGCTGAAGATCAATCCCTGGAAGTCGAGGTCTTTTTACCTCAGGGCAGCAACCCGCCCCGGCAAGGTTATGTTCCTTTACCCAATGGCGAACAGCTTGCGGTGAATCTGAGAGAGATTGCCGGGGCTGCCGACGCCAGAAGCCGGAGCTGGCGTGCCCGATACAGCCTGGAGGGGCCCTACCCTTCGTCTTTAACGCTTGGTTCAGTGGTGAGTGTCCGGCTGATGCAGAAACAAACCACGGCCAGCCATCGTGTACCGCTGGGTGCCCTTGATGAGAGAGGAGAAACGCCGCAGGTCTGGTTGGTCTCCGACGGCATGGTGACCCCCCTTGCGGTCGAGGTTATCGATTTGGGTGAGGAGTATGCGCAGATCCGGGCCAACATCAACGCGACTACGCCGATCGTCGCATTAGGGACACACCTGCTCACGCCTGGCATGGCGGTGCGGGAGCTGGCTCAATGAGCTTGCCTAATCTTTCCGCACTGGCAGTGCGCGAGCGTTCGGTCACTCTCTTTTTTCTTTTGATGTCCGTTGTTGCGGGCTTCTACGCGTTCTCATCCCTTGGTCGGGCGGAAGACCCTGCGTTCACCGTGCGGTCGATGGTGGTCTCTGTGGTTTGGCCGGGAGCAACCCCCGAGGTGCTACGGAATCAGGTGGCGGATCGTCTGGAAAAGCAAATCCAGGAAGTGGCGTATTTCGACACTGTTGAAACCACCATTCGGCCCGGACAGGCCACCATGCTTATCCGATTCCAGGATTATACGCCCAGTGAAAAAATGCCCGATCTCTACTATCAGGTTCGCAAGCGCATGTCCGATGAAAGCCTCAATCTCCCCCGTGGTGTCATCGGCCCCATCGTTAACGATGATTTCTCAGACGTGTATTTCTCCCTGATGGCCGTCACAGCACCGGGAATGCCAATGCGTGAACTGACCCGCGAGGCAGAAGAGATACGAGATCGCCTGCAACTGCTTCCCGGCTTGCAAAAGGCACAGATCCTGGCTGAGCGTCCTGAGCGGGTGTATCTCGAGTTTGATCAGGACCGGCTCAACAATCTCGGCTTGTCGGCAGAAGAAGTGTTGCAGGCGATAGAGGCCAACAATCGCCTTGAGCCTCTGGGCTTTGTTGATCTTGCCGGCCCGCGGGTTTATGTCCGCAGCAACATTGACCTGTCTGACCTTGAGCGCCTCGCCTCAGTACCTCTGCGTATCGGAGACCAAGTTATCACCGCGTCTGATCTGGCCGAGGTGCGTTTGGGCTATGAAGATCCGTTGAACTACATCGTCCGTTCCAGCGGTGAGGATGCGATCCTCCTGGGCGTCGTCATGGAGGCGGGCGAAAATGGCCTGGAGTTTGGTGAACGGCTCAGTAAGTTTGTCAGCACTGAACAGGCCAGGCTGCCCCTGGGGATGTCAATACAGACCCTGACCAACCAGGCTGAGGCCATCACTCAGGCCGTTGATCTTTTTCAGGTCAAGTTTCTGGTGGCATTGGTCGTCGTAATGGGCGTCAGTATTCTGGCGATCGGCCTGCGTGCGGGTTTAGTGGTGGGCATTGCGATTCCCGTTACTCTCGGGCTGACCTTTTTATTGATGAAAATAGCGGGCATTAACCTGGACCGCATCACCCTGGGCGCGTTGATTATCGCGCTGGGCCTGTTAGTGGACGATGCGATCATCGCCATTGAAATGATGATTGTGAAGATGGAGAGTGGCTGGGACCGGGTACGGGCAGCCAGTCATGCCTGGAGCGTCACAGCCGCGCCCATGCTGTCTGGAACGCTAGTAACAGTGGCCGGTTTTGTCCCCATCGGCTTTGCTCAGTCGGGTGTCGGGGAATACACCGGTAACATCTTCTGGGTGCTGGCTTTTGCGTTGCTGATTTCCTGGGGGGTGGCGGTCACCTTTACGCCTTATCTGGGCGTCAAGCTATTGCCCGATTACATCGGGCATACTGGCCAGGACCTTTACCAAAGCGCTTTTTATCAGCGGTTGCGTGGGGTGATTGCAGCGTGTGTAAGGTACCGAAAAACCGTCGTTTTTCTCACAGTGGGTTTACTGGCTCTCAGTGCTTTCGGTATGGCAACCCAGGTACAGAAGCAGTTTTTTCCCAGTTCTGATCGCCCCGAGGTTCTGATCAGTGTCTATGCTCCGCAGGGGAGCGCTATTGCCACCACGGATCAAAGCGTCAGACGCCTCGAAGCGATATTGATGGACATGCCGGAGGTTAAAAGCCTGTCCGCTTACATCGGTGCCGGTGCACCCCGATTCTTCGTATCGGCAAACCCCGAGCAGCCGGACCCGGCGTTTGCCAAGTTGATTGCCATCGGGCAGGACGTTGAAGGGCGCGATCACATCATCTCGACGCTGGAGGCCAAAATCGCGGCGGGTGAGTTTCCTGAGGCGAGAGTGCGTGTAACGCGTTTGCTGTACGGCCCGCCGGTGGCCTGGCCGGTCAGTTTTCGAGTGTTGGGTCCGGAACCCGATCAACTCAGAGAGATCGCGCACCAGATTCGGACTCTCATGACCGGGCATCCGAACATCGTCATGCCGCACCTCGAATGGGATGAGCGTGTGCCCACGCTCTATCTTGAGTTGGACCCGGAAAACCTGGGCTGGATGGGCCTGACCCCGGCAGAGGTTGCACGGCAACTCCAGTTCCAGCTTCGCGGCGTGGCCGTTACCGAGTTACGCCAGGGCATAAGGAGCGTTCAACTGGTGGCGCGTAATGCCCGCGGTGAAATCATGATGCCCGAAGATCTTGAAATCAAAACCCGCGACGGCCGCAAACTCTCCGTAAAACAACTGGGGCAGTGGCAGGTTCGTTATGAGGAACCGGTTATAAAGCGTTACAACCGCGCCCCCTTCCTGGCCGTTCAGGCGGATGTGGAAGGCGCCCAGCCACCGGATGTCACCAAAGAGATCTGGAGTACGATGGCAGGCCTGCGTGAACGGTTACCGGACGGTTATCGTATTGAAATTGGCGGTACGGTGGAGCAATCCGCCAAGGCCAACGCCTCCATTCAGACTTTACAACCGGTGATGTTGGCGTTGATGCTGATTTTCATCATGCTTCAGATGCGTTCATTTATCGGCACCTTGACCGTTCTGGCCACCGCGCCATTGGGACTCATTGGCGCTGTGCTGGCTTTGCTGTTGTTTAATCAACCTTTTGGCTTTACCGCGTTGTTGGGGCTCATTGGCCTGGGCGGTATCCTGATGCGAAACACCATGATTCTGACGCAGCAGGTGCAGGACAACTTCACAACTGGGATGGCTGCCCGGGAAGCCGTGGTCGAGGCAGCCGTCCAACGCGCCCGCCCCGTGGTACTCACTGCCCTGGCGGCCGTTCTGGCGTTTGTACCTCTGACCTTTGACCTTTTCTGGGGGCCGCTCGCTTATGTGCTTATAGGGGGCGTAGCAGTCGGCACTCTGATCACCCTACTGTTTGTTCCAGCGCTTTACGCACTCTGGTTTCGGTTAGAGCAAAAGTGAGCCAGGTGTTTGAGCTCCGAAGTAATCCTTACATAGCCGACGAAGCCAGAACCGGGAAATTCAGGGGTTACTTGCCCCTTCCCGTGAAATGAATTGCCCCGGTCCCCGGAGACATTCAGAATCGGTAACTCATAAAAACACCAGTGTAGGCTTGGGTAGCCTCCCCGATATCACTGACAATCGGGCTATCCTCTGCATCGCCGGTTAATTGTGACACCCCGGCGGTCGCGGTGACCGACCATTGCGCAGACAACGAATAGGTCAAACTGCCTGTCAGGCCATACCGGGCATAGCCATCAGGGCTATAGGAGGCCAAGCCGGAGCGGGCACTTTCCGTATCGGAAATACCAAACCTATCGTCTGTCCAGTCATCACTGCTGTAGGTCAGGTTCGGCCCCAGGGAGGCAAACCATTGATCGCTGAACTGGTTCCGCCATCGTGCCTTAAGCACCACCTGATAGCCATCGACATCGCCGGTGAAGGGAGATTGGACGGCTGCGCTGTACAACCATGCGTCGTGATTGTAAGCAACGCGCAAGCCGGCGATCGCGCCGCCATCAATCTTGTCCAGGCGTTCAAGATCCTCATCATTGTCGCGCCCCAGAATGCTGACATACCTTCCGCTACGGCGACTTTTTGGTGGCCGGCCAGAAATGATGAGACGGCTGCCCGCACAATTTGTTCAATCTGTTCAGTATAAACTAAACGTAACACAATTAATGATTGACAGCCATCCATGATGGAATTGTCCTGCGCCGGTGGAATTTGCGGAACGCTCCCGTTCTAATCTTGTCGCTTGCGTTTGAAAAATGTCTCGGGTTCAGGAATTTTTGAGGTTGGCGGAATTTTCCATAACCCGCTCAAAAACACGCAGGGCGACTTCCAGGTCGGTATTTTCAATGCCTTTCAGCATCTCCTCTCGCAACACATTCGCCCGCTCATTCAGATCGCTCATAAAGCGCTCATCGGCATGGGTAAGATACAGCAGCCTGGCGCGCCGATCACGCTTACAGGGCCGGCGTTCAATCAGACCCTGCTCCTCGAGGCTATCAAGCAGGCGGACCAATGTCGGATTTTCGATGGTCATCAAATGGGCTAACTCCCGCTGGGTCAATCCTCCACCACCACGCTGTAGGCAAACCATGGTGAACCAACGAGCCTGGGTAACCCCCAGGTCTTTCAGGCGCTCATCCAATAACTTGCGCCAGCGCCTTGCTACCCGGGCATTGGCGAAAGGAAACTGATCTCTAGCCCGGATTTCTCATAGGT
>NZ_DIHV01000107.1:0-3332 GCF_002420325.1 Marinobacter sp. UBA5687 | reverse complement strand
AACGGTAATGACGCCTTCTTTACCCACTTTTTCCATCGCGTCTGCGATGATCTTGCCGATGGTTTCGTCACCGTTGGCGGAGATAGTGCCAACCTGGGCGATCATGCGGCTGTCGTCGCAGGGCTTGGCCATTTCACGGATGGCTTTAACAGCTTCGGCGGTACCTTTGTCGATACCACGCTTCAGGTCCATCGGGTTCATGCCGGCAGTCACGGCCTTGATACCCTCATTCACGATGGACTGGGCCAGTACGGTCGCAGTCGTGGTACCGTCACCAGCAGTTTCGTTGGCCTGGGAAGCGACTTCCTTCACCATCTGCGCGCCCATGTTCTCGAACTTGTCTTTCAGCTCGATTTCCTTGGCCACAGATACGCCGTCCTTGGTCACAGTCGGAGCGCCGAAAGACTTCTCCAGAACCACGTTACGGCCTTTGGGGCCCAGTGTTACCTTGACCGCGTCCGCCAGGATGTTAACACCTGCTACCATGCGCTTACGGGCGCTATCACCGAATTTAACGTCTTTTGCTGCCATGTCTTCTATTCCTGTTCGTTAAACCGAAAATTGAACCGATCGGATTAATGAGCGTTCGTGCCTATCGCTGTTGCGATCACTCAAGCACGCCGTAAATATCGTTCTCACTCATGATGAGCAGCTCTTCACCGTCAACCTTTACGGTGTTACCGGCGTACTGACCGAAGACCACGGTGTCACCCACCTTGACCGCCAGTGCACGGGTTTCGCCGTTATCCAGAATGCGGCCATTACCCACAGCGATCACTTCGCCCTGGGAAGGCTTTTCTTTGGCATTACCCGGCAGCACGATGCCACCCGCAGTTTTCTCTTCTTCTTCCTTACGGCGTACGACAACACGATCGTGTAGCGGACGAATTTTCATTGCTCTGTTTCTCCAATAGTCAGATTAATGTGGCAATGACAATTGCATGTTAAAAATGTCTGGCCGGAGACCCGGACCCGACAAATTGCCCCGGCATCCAAGCCACTGATAGACAGCGGTTTTCAGCCTGAAGCGAATCTGTGCTGTGTTAATGGGGTTGAGCGAAAGGTTTTCAACACCCGCAACAAAAAAAATTTCACTTTTTTTCCTGCTCATCCTGATCAGACTGCCCCTGCTGGAGCTGGCCCCGATCATTCCGGGTCTGATCCTGGTACTCGCCTTCAATGATGTTGCCGTTGGCATCACGATCGAATGGTCGCTGCTGGCCAAAAGGGCCTTGCCCGAAGGGCCCTGCACCGCCTCCGGCGCTGAAAAAGAAACTCCGGCCGTGATTCTGCCCCGCCACCGTCATTCTCTTCAGTGCCTGCGATGCCAACCAATGTCGCGAGCCCGGCAACAAACACAGAAAGCCGAAGGTGTCGGTGATAAACCCCGGCGTGAGCAACATGGCGCCGCCGACCGCAAGAATCAGCCCCTCGGCCACTTCTTTTGCCGGCAACTCACCGCTGTTGAGCCGTTCATTCGCCCGCAACAAGGTCGCCAGCCCCTGCTGGCGCAGCAACCAGGCCCCGATTACAGCCGTCAGAAACACCAGCCCTACCGTATTCAACACGCCGATAACGCTACCGACCTGAATCAATACCGCCAGTTCGGCAATGGGCATAACGATGAAAAGAAAAAAGAAAACGGGCAAAATGCCTCCCCATAAAAACGATGCAGACACACAGAGAACGTAAAACACCTCTGAACTTAATTAGGGCAAACCATGAAACTTCAAGATTCTGTTATCGCAATCACTGGTGGCGGCCAGGGCCTCGGCCGCGCAATGGCTGAATACCTGGCAGCCAAAGGCGCCAGGCTGGCACTCATCGACCTGATGGAAGACAAGCTGGCTGAAGCCGCTGAGGCCTGCAAACTGGCCGGTGGCGACGCCAAAACCTATGTCTGTAACGTCGCCAAAGAAGAAGACGTTGAGACAACCTTTCAGGCAATCATCAATGACTTCGGCCACCTCAACGGCCTGGTGAACAACGCCGGCATCCTGCGCGACGGCCTGATGGTGAAATTCAAGGACGGCAAGCTCGAGAAGCGCATGGAACTGGCCCAGTGGCAGTCCGTGATCGACGTTAACCTCACCGGCGTTTTCCTGTGCGGCCGGGAAGCGGCCACCCGCATGATCGAAAACGGCGACCAGGGCGCGATCATCAACATCGCCTCCATCTCCCGCGCCGGAAACATGGGCCAGAGCAACTACTCCGCCGCCAAAGCCGGCGTATCTGCCCTGGTGCCAGTGTGGGCCAAAGAACTCGCCCGCTACGGCATCCGCTGCATGGGCATCGCCCCAGGGTTTATCGAAACCGAAATGACGGCCTCCATGAAGCCCGAAGCCCTGGAGAAAATGACCGCCGGCATCCCCCTGAAACGCATGGGCAAGCCAGAGGAAATCGCCTCAGCGGTAGCGTTTATCTTCGAGAACGACTACGTTTCTGGCCGCATGATCGAGGTGGACGGCGCCCTGCGCCTGTAACCCGGCCAATACCGGAGCTCTGAATGAACGAGTCCGAAAAGGAACCGACAAAGGAGCAGAAAATCTGGCAGGTAGTGGCCGCGATTCCGAAAGGGAAAGTGGCCAGCTACGGTCAGGTAGCCGCCATGGCCGGCCTCGGACGCCAGGCGCGTTTCGTTGGCCGGGCCCTGGGCAAACTGCCCGCCGGCCACTGCATTCCCTGGTATCGGGTTATCCGGAGCAACGGCCAGATCGCCTTTCCTGAAGGCACGGAAACCTGCCAGCTTCAAACAGAGAAACTGAGGCTGGAAGGGGTGGAAGTGTATAAAGGAAAGGTAAAGATGAAGGACTTTCAGTGGCAGCCTTGAGCCGAACACCCAAGGCTGCCACCGGACTAACAAAGACTCAGATCAAACCGCCTTGGCGGCAATGATCTTGTCGTGCCACTCAACCGGGCCGGTCTGGTGCACGGAACTGCCACGGGAATCCACGGCTACTGTTACCGGCATTTCTTCCACCTCAAACTCATAGATGGCTTCCATACCCAGCTCTTCGAAGGCCACCACCTTGGCGCCCTTGATGGCCTTGGAGACCAGGTATGCAGCACCACCCACCGCCATCAGATACACTGCGCCGTGCTTCTTGATGGCGTCGATGGCAACCTGACCACGCTCGGCTTTGCCGATCATGCCAGTCAGGCCGGTTTTTTCCAGCATGGTGTCAGTGAACTTGTCCATGCGGGTTGCAGTCGTAGGGCCGGCGGGGCCAACCACTTCTTCGCGTACGGGATCAACCGGGCCCACGTAATAGATGAAGCGGCCTTTCAGATCCACCGGCAGCTCTTCACCGCGCTCGATCATATCCACCATC
>NZ_DIHV01000046.1:0-6189 GCF_002420325.1 Marinobacter sp. UBA5687 | reverse complement strand
TGGATAACAGCCGGATCCGTAATAGCCGCTTCTCGGATACCGCCGGGCGGCTGATGTACCGGCACAGCCGTTCGAGCTTCTTGCGTTCATCGGCCCTGGCCGCCACGCCGGCGTGCAGGCTGAACCCGGCTACCTTGCCAATCCCGTCACCGAACGGATCACCACTGGTCGGCAGAGTTTGCAAAGTGAACACCTTTCGCCCCGCCTGTGAACCGACAGCGATACGGTAAGTGATCGAGTGCCCCAGCAGGGGTGTCATCGGGTCGTCATCCACCGCATCCGAGGCCAGATAGCTGTTTTCGACATCCCGTTCCAGCAGGCCTTGCCGTTCCAGATAGCGACCCACCCGGTGGGCGATGGTGTGCGTCAGCTGGGTGAGCTCTGGGCTGGTCGGCGCCTTGACCCAGCGGAAACGCGCTGAGCCGTGGGATTGCTCGACATACACACCGTCGAGAAACAGCATGTGGAAGTGAACATTCAGATTGAGCGCCGATCCAAAACGCTGGATCAGGGTGACCGCGCCCGTCTTGGCCACTTGGTGGGTATGGCCCGCTTTCTTGACCAGGTGCGTGGCAATGACGCGGTAAACGATGCCCAGCACCCGCCCCATGATCTCGGGCCGGCTGGCAAACAGGAAACGCAGCTGAAACGGGAAACTCAACACCCACTGACGCATGGGTTGTTCAGGCAGTACTTCATCAACCAGCAAGGCGGCACTTTCGGCCATCCGCCGCGCCCCACAGCTCGGGCAGAAACCGCGACGCTTACAGCTGAAAGCGACCAGGTGCTCGGCGTGGCAAGACTCGCAGCGAACCCGTAGAAAGCCATGCTCCAGCCGCCCGCATTGGAGAAATTCTTCAAATTCCCGTTGCACATAGCCCGGCAATTCCTTTCCCTGCTCTGCCATAAGCGCAGCGAATGCCGGGTAATACTCGTCAACGATCTGATAGAGAAGGGTTTGCTCGGGTCGGTGGCTCTGGTAACGACCAGTATCCCGATCCCGGCTGGCCGTCCTGGCCGTCCTGGCCGCCACATGAGGCATGTTCCGCGTCCTTGCAATACTGTGTTTACATACAGTCTATCGCTTAGCGGAAAGTTCTTTTACCCTCAGCCGAAATGCCTGCCGTTGCTAGACATTGCCAGCCAGTGCCCGTCACTCCCACTCTATTGTAAACAAGACATTTTTATCTTTTATATTCAATGGCTTATTTTCCTGCTAATTGGTAATACCATGAAAAATACCATGCTCAGAAAAGGCTTAACAATATTTTGAAAAATTGCCTACTGAGCGCTGCCGCACAGCTCCATAG
This sequence comes from Marinobacter sp. UBA5687, assembly GCF_002420325.1. Lineage (NCBI taxonomy): Bacteria > Pseudomonadati > Pseudomonadota > Gammaproteobacteria > Pseudomonadales > Marinobacteraceae > Marinobacter > Marinobacter sp. UBA5687. The sequence goes on along the minus strand of NZ_DIHV01000046.1, from coordinate 4,879 downwards.
GCCGCTTTCCTGGCTTTGCTTCCAGATGTATGCTCTTCTGCTCCTGCAGCTAATGGATCACCGCAAACAGGTTACTCGCCTGGGGATTCCCTTTCGACCCGAGCATCCGTATGAGACTCATGCTCGATTAGCGGGCTTTAATACTACATCAAGTCTACAGGCGTGCCCAAAAACTGCTTTTACGCCCATGCGCTGACTGCAATTGTTGCACGAATGCGTGATGCTCCAGCAGAGGGTCGAACACCTTGATTCGCCCGGCCAGCGCTTCCAGCTGCTGAAGAGGAAAAGCACTCCGCCCGAGGGCGGAGTGCTGTCCTGAAGTATTATTGATTTACGAGAGCAGCTTTGGTGGCAAAACGCTTGGAAAAGCCGTTGAGTTTCAGCTTGAAATCATCTCCGGAGCGAAACTGGGCCTCGGTCATATGGGGTTGCTCGTGATCCTTGTACCATTCCGCGTACTCCTTGTGATCGGTACTTTGAACATCGTAATGGGTGGAGTACGTCCTGACATGGACGACCGGGTCCTTACCGCTCATATCAAACTCCATGAAGCGCATCCATCCATCTCCTATGCCGATTCCCAGGCCTGATTCGACCTTGCCGCCGGCGTCAATGGCGGTTTGGGCCCGACTCTGGTAGTCGGAAAGTAATTGCCAGACCGGATTGCCATGGGCATTGCTATCCATGCGGGTCGCCTGGCCGAGTTGATGGCCGCAAAGCACCAGGAAAATCTGGTCGTGCTGGCTAATAAACTTTTGCCATACCATTTCGGGGTTATTGTGAATGGGATCCACCACATGACCATCAATCACCGGATTGGCCTTTCGTTCACCGTCGGTGTTGAGGTAGTCGTGCGTGGACACAATGGTTGGCAGGCCCGGGTGTTTCTCCACCACGCCGGCGGCCCATTCCAGCGACGCGTTGGGGGCATCGAACTGGAGAGCGATATGGAGGAACCTGTAGCCTCCCGCCTCGAATATTTGAGCGCTGTCGGCGCCGCCATCGTTGTACTCCACGTACCAGGGTTTGTCCTTGAAAAATACCGAATTAGCGCCGAAGACAGACCGGAAATTGTCCAGGCCTCCGGGATGCAGCATGCCCAAAGTAGCTAGATCGTGGGGGTCGGGATTGGCAGACGGAGGATGATTGGCATCTGTCCACATGGCGTCGTAGTCATGATTTCCCGGTGCTACCGAAAACGGTACTTTGCCCGCAATCAGGGAAAAGCCTTCATGGGCCTTGGGCATTTCAACGGTTTTGGCCTTTTCCGTGGGAGCGAAGTGGCTATCCACAATGGGGTTAGGCGCAATCTTGAATCCCCGCGCCTTGTGATCTTCGTCCATGGACAAGGTCTGGTGTTGCCAGACATCCCCGAGGGAGGTGACGAAAGCGATGTCACCGCCCTGGCTTTCCAGGTTGTCCGCGATGTACTGCATCTGTTCTATGAAGAGCTTGTTGGCATCGAAGGGAAACCCTTCAGCTTTCTGGTGGGTATAGTCCAGGTAGTTCTGGGTATCCGGAATCACCGCGATGGTGAACGTTTTATCATCCGGTGAAGCCGCCAGAGACAGGGGTGCGGCGGTGGATACCGCGATAAATGAGGCAAGAATCCCGCTCTTGAGCGAGGCATTGATCATATTCATGAAATTGCTCCGTTTTGGGGTTGATCAGAAATTGACAGTGAACTCGGCGCGGACATTCTGGCGACTGCCGGCGATAAAGGTTGGAATGCCGAAAAAATCACCCATGTTGCCTGCATCGACGATGTACTTTTCGTCAGTCAGGTTGTCGCCGACAATAGCCACCATCCAGGCTTCATCCGCACTGGTGTATGACAGGCGGGCGCTGAACAGTCCGAAGGCACCCTGGAATTCGTCGACCTTGGTGTCGGAGAATGCTGCGGGGGTTCGCTGCTGAAGAATTGCTTTGTCATTGTCGTCAAAAAAGAACATTTTTGACTGCCAGCTGTAAACCGGTGAGAACGCAATGACACCGGTTTGCAGCGGCCACTCGAAGCTGGCACCGACAGAAAACATGTGATCCGGGCTGTTACGGAAGCTGTTGTCCTTGTATGCGCCGGTACGCAATCTGGCCTTGTTGTAGCCGTAGCTGCCAAACAAACTCAAACTGTCAGTGGCCAGGTAATTAACCTGGGCTTCAAATCCGGTTGAGTCCGCCTCGCCGGCGTTGACGGTGACGAGTCGTCCCTCGACTGCCGCGAGGGTCTGGAAGTTTTTATATTCGTAATAGTAAATGGAGCTGTCACCGACGACACGGCCATCCAGCAGCTGGAACTTTATGCCAGTCTCCATGGACGTCAGCTCCTCTGTCGGGATAAGTGAAGAGGTGCCATTAGTATTCACGGTAACGACTTCCGGGCGTTTGCCCAGGCCGTAAACGGCATACCAGTTCAGGTTGGGTGTAATTTCATACCGAAGCCCGACCCTGCCTGTGGCTGTAGAGGAACTGTTCGAGTCGCTGTACTTTTGATTGCCTGGTGTGGGACCTAACAGTAATCCGCTCCCGGTCAGGCTGCTTACGCCATAGGGTGTCGTACCCTGGAGCGAAACCTCTTTCTTGTCCCATGTCATACGTCCCCCAATGAAAATCTCCAGATTATCGGTGAGGTTCGAGGTGACATCGGCAAAGAGGTCATAGGTTCTGATATCCGCATGGCGGACCTGTCGATCCAGGTGAAATGCTTTCAGAGAGTTCGCTGAGTCACCCAGCATGCTGTTAATCTCCGCGTTTGTTAGCCCGCGGGGCGCAAACGCCTGGAGTTGGCCAGTCAGCAGAAGTGACATGGCGCGCTCATCATATCCCATGTCCAAGCTCATATCGTTCTGGGCATCGAACACGCCAACGCCAACAAAACCGTTAAATGGACCAATGTCGGTGAAGTTTACACGTACTTCCTCGGAGAGTTGTTCTCCAGAGGCACACTGTTCGTAGGCGATGATATTGGTGGGAGTACCGTCGTTGTCGCCGGCCTGGCACGATTCAAACCATCGATAGCCGGTGATTGATGTGAGGGTAAACCGGTCGCTAATGGTGTATTCAGTGGTTCCGCTTACTCCCCTGATTTCACGCTCAAAATAGGATTTTGGCAGCTCCCCAAAGGTTTCAAGGTGAGTGGGAGTCCAGAAATCCAGATCGCCGATCACCTTGCCGGTGCTCTGGTCCAGCGGCAGAAACGTGCCTGATTTAAAGGGTACGCCGCCGCTGGTGTCATCGAGATCGTAGGTGGTGGAAAGATGAAAGCGTAGATCGTCGCTTGGTTCCCAAAGTACGCCCAGGCGGTAGGCCTCGGCGTTCACGGCGTTAAAACTGCCCGAACCGTCGCTGTCTTCCACGAAACCGTCCTTCTCCTTCGTCAATGCGCCAAACCTGACAGCCATAGTATCCGACAAGGGTGTATTGGCAACAGCCTGAACATGCTGATAACCATATTCTCCCAAGCCACCTTTGACTTCGAACACCTGTTCGAATAAAGGCTTCTTCTGGAAGATGGAGACGCCGCCATTCAGTGCGGATCTGCCGTGCAATGTGGATTGAGGCCCCTTTTCGACTTCGATGCGGTCTATATCGAAAAGCTCGCCATAAGAGGCGTTGGCATGGGTAACGGCCACGCCGTCCTGGAAAATCGCGACCCGAAGTTCGCTCTCCGGGTTGAGCTCATCGGTAGTGATGCCCCGTATGGAAAACCCTGGACGGAACCTATCCTGAAGCTGCATCACGAACCCGGGAGTAAGTTCAGCGACCCTGTTCAGCTCGGAGCCGCCGATTTTCTCCAGAAACTCGCCGCTGTAGGCGCTCATTGCCATGGGAACATCGGTGATCTCCTGTTCTCTCTTCTGAGCAGTTACTACAATCACCTCCGTTATATTACTGGTGTTCGTGTTTGAGGGCTCACCGGTAGCGGCAAGTGCTGTTGCGGAAAGGGCAAACCCCAGGGGGCCGGGGAGCCATTTCAAGTTTTTCATGGTTGTGACCTCGTTGTGAGTAAAAAAAAGGGGGGGCATCCAATAACGATGCGATATAGTATCGTTATTGGATTGCAGAAGTTTGAAGGAAATATGACAACATGAAAGAAACAGGCTTTCCGGATTGTCCCGAAGGCGACACTGGACCAGCGGCGTAATATCCGGTCTGGCCAGTCGGGACTTCATTGTGGAATTGTCATAAACTTGAGCCTCGACTTCGTGTGAACAGGCCCTGAGAGTGAGTCTCTGACGATACGTGATGATATTGGAAAGAAGTGTCATTCGTATGACTCGACGGGAAGTGAAAGGAGTGCCCGAAAGTGACACAGTCTAGAGGACGCCCACGCAGCGCCGGGGTTGGCGATGCCATCAAGGCAGCGGCTTGGGAGTTGCTGGCGGAAAAAGGCTACGACAGCCTTACCATGGACGACGTCATCGCCAGCGCGGGATGCGGTAGAAATACCGTATATCGGCGCTACAGTAGTAAGCGGGAACTGATTCTGAGTTTATTCCAGGATATGTACCACGATGATCTGCCTGCCATGGGCCCCGATGATGACCCCCGCGAAGTGCTCATTGACTACACCGGGCGTATTGTCAGATTTCTTACGGGAACACCAGGCCAGGCCATGGTGAAGATACTCGAGGTGGTGCCTCGAAACCCCGAGTTGGCTGCGATAAGGCATCAGTATCGTCGCCAGTTCAGTGAAAAGCTGTATCAGCCCTTGAAGCGAATCAGCGCATTTACGCCGAGCCGGGAAGTGCTTGCGTTTGTCGAGGATACTCTTGCAGGAGCGCTCCATTATCACACCAGCGTCGTCAAGAGAGAACTGAGCGATCGGGAAATCAGCGGTATAGTCGATAGCATTGTCGGGAGTATAAGAAATATTAACGCT